>DFFO01000086.1 GCA_002369255.1 Lachnospiraceae bacterium UBA3774 | reverse complement strand
GACGGCCTTCTTGCGGGAGTGGACGCGGGACGCTACGATACCATGGCAAACGGCGTCGAGATCACTGACGAGCGTTCCGAAAAATATGATTTTTCAGACCCTTATCTGTACATCCGCACGGCTATTATCGTCAGCGGAGACAATACGGATATAAACTCATTTGAGGATCTTAACGGCAAGACGACTGCAAATACCATTTCAAGCACGTATGCAAAGCTTGCCGAAAGCTACGGAGCGACCGCGACCGGAGTTGACGATCTGAACCAGACCATAGAACTGCTTCTTGCAGGCCGCGTTGACGCGACGCTCAATGCTGAGGTTACTTATTATGATTATCTCTCTCAGCATCCGGACGCAAACATCCGCATAGCTGCACTGACCGACGACGCCTCGCTGGTAAGCTTTCCTTTCAGAAAAGGAGAGGACTCCTCTCTTATTGACGCTGTGAACAAAGCCATCTCGGAACTTGCGCAGGAAGGGAAACTTGCGGAGCTTTCGGAGCGGTTCTTCGGCGCTGATATGACAAAGCCTCAATGATTTACGGATATATTTTTTTCGACCTTGACGGAACGCTGAACGATTCGGCGCAGGGGATACTTAACGCCTGCATATATGCTATGAAAAAAGGCGGTCTTGCTGTTCCGGATAGAGACGCTCTGTTCAAATTCATAGGTCCGCCTCTTGAAGACTCGTTTCAGGAATACTACGGCGTAAGCGAGAAACGCGCCTGGGAACTGGTGGACGAATACCGCGACTATTACCTCAGAAAAGGCGCCTACGAAAACAGCGTATATGACGGAGTTTTTGAAATGCTCGAAACGCTTAAAGCCCAGGGAAGACGGATGGTCATTGCCACTTCCAAGCCCTATGAGATAACCGTGGATATATTAAAGCATTTCGATCTTTTGGATTATTTCGACTATGTTGGCGCGGCGACTTTGGACGGGAGCATAGGAAAGAAAAAGGACGTCATAGCGCATACCATAAAGCAGCTCGGACTATGCGACAGGTCGGACATTTTGATGATCGGCGACAGAGACCAGGACGTTTATGGCGCAATAGAAAACGGACTTGATTTTCTTGGCGCGCTCTACGGTTACGGCGGCATGGAAGAACTTTGCGGCGCCGGGGCAAAGCATTTTGTCTCCTCGGTTTCGCAGATCGCGCAAAAAATCGCAGAGCTTGAAAAGGCGGGAGAAAGATAATGATAAAATTGTACGCGGCCGACACGGATGTTTTTTCCGACATCAGGCTTTTTGACGCTTATTATCAGAGGCTTTCCGCGTACAGAAAAGAAAAAACAGACGCGTGCCGTCTTGCCGCGGACAAAAGACTGTCCCTCGGCGCCGGCGCGCTTCTTGATTTTGCAATAAAAGAATCGGGTATGGGCAGTTTTGCCCATGAAGCCGTCTGTTACGGCGAAAACGGCAAACCTTTTTTTGAAAACGCAGATTTTCATTTTAATCTGTCTCATTCCGGGAGCATGGCTATCTGCGCTATCTGCGATACGCCGGTAGGCTGTGATATAGAAAAGATCAGAAAAGGCGATCTGTTAAAAATCGCCGACAGATTTTTTGGCGAAGAGGAAAAAACTTTTGTCCTTGAGGCAGCGGGAGAGGATGAACGTACCCGCCGTTTTTTCCGCGTCTGGACGCTGAAAGAAAGCTACGTAAAAGCAGAAGGAAAAAGTCTTTTTGCTTCTCAAAGAAGCTTTTCGATCCTTCCTGAAAAAGGCGGCGGATACAGTTTTAAAAGCGACCGTGACAGCGGCCGATATGATTTTTTTGAATTTGACGACTTCCCGGGATATTGCTTTTCGTGCTGCATTGCCGACAAAAAAGAAGGAGACTGTCCGGTTTTGATGATAAAGGAGTTTGAAAGTGAGCCTGTTTGATAAAAAAATATTTGTATATCTTGCATCTGAATCTCCGCGCAGAAAGGAATTGCTTTCTTCCGTGGGAATAAGCTATGAGTGCGTCTGCCATGCGGCCGAAGAAAAACCGCCTGCGGATCTTTCTCCGGAAAAAACCGCCGAATATCTTGCAAGGCAAAAAGCACAGACTGCCGCAGCGCCTGCAGACGGCCGTCCGATACTTGCTTCGGACACTATCGTCGTGCTTGACGGAAAAATATACGGAAAGCCGTCTGACAGAAAAGAAGCATTCAAAATGCTCAAAGAGCTTTCGGGGCGAATTCACCGGGTTTATACCGCCGTTGCGATAAAAACAAGCGACGCGACGGAAAGCTTTACAAGCATGACCGAGGTGGAATTTTTCGAATTGTCCGAGGGGGAAATAAATGAGTATTTAGATAAAGGCGAGTATTCCGACAAAGCGGGAGCGTACGGGATACAGGGCTTTGGATCCGTGCTGGTAAAGCGTATCAACGGAGATTTTTATACCGTAATGGGTCTGCCTGTTGCGGAAAGTTACAGGAGACTTTGCAAACTCGTATAAAACACAAAAAAATACGGGGCTGCGCTTTAAGCGCAGCCCCGTATGGTTTAATAATACAAGCTTTAAGCCTGTGAAATCGCGCCAACCGGGCAGGTAGCTTCGCAAGTTCCGCAGTCAACGCAGCTGTCAGCGTCAATAACGTATTTTCCGTCGCCTTCGGAAATGATTCCGCAAGGGCACTCTGAAGCACATGAACCGCACATGATGCAATCATCAGAAATAACGTATGCCATAATAATTTACCTCCTATTGGATTAGTGAAATAATTGTAATACAAGGATTTGGCAATTTCAAGGGAAATATTGCAATTTTGAAAAACCGGTATCTATCATGCCTTCGGTGTAAGAGTCAGCTTTGACAGCATAAGGTTTCCGAATTCGGACTGCCCTGCCGCGGTGCAGACCTCACCAAACATAAACAGACCGAGTCCTTCTGTGGAAAGAGGCGCGGGCAGGATACCTTTTAATCCGGCACAGCCAAATACCAGACTGTTTTTGCCGCTGTAAAAGCTTTGCATGTTTTCAAACACGTCCTCGGGCGGCGCATAGCGCAAAACCATTTGCCCGCGCAAATCCCTGCCTGAACACAGCTTGCCGTCAGCAATACTTAAGTGCGCGTTGATCCCGAGCTCATCGGCAAGAGTCAGATGTTCAAAATCGCTTTCCGATATGCCAAGCTGTTTCCGTTTTTTGTTGTACCATTGTATGGCGTCTTCGCCGTTTACGGTGCGGATCACGCGCGGCGATTCCGTCTTAAGTACGCACTGCTCCATGATCTGTGTATGAATATTAAAGCATTCGACATCCACGCTATAGCGCTCATCCGAGATCAAAAAGAGCGAAGCTTCCCCGCCTCCTGCGATGAGACCTTTGCGGTCTTCAAAAGCCGCTGCGCCTCCGGTAACGGGACAGCCGGCACGCCGGCCGACTTCGCGTATAAATTCGTTTTCGCCTCCCGCATTGCCAAGCAGCGCAATGATCGCCTGTGGCTCATGCCCGGCAAGGTTACTCAGACAGTGCTGATAACTGCCGTTTATCACTGTGCCGCGCACGTCGTGGGTAAAGCTGCGGATGTTCGCGGTGCATGGATCTTCGCATCCGACTATCCCGAAAGAAGCGGCTCCGAATGCGACCTCATCCAGCGGATATCGCGGTGTGACAAATGAAAGTTTCATTGTAAATTCCTCCGGATTTTGCTTTTTCGGCAATTATATCATATTCAGCGACTACAGCTACGAAAAAAGTGTTCTTTTCTGACAGGAACATCATATCAAATTTACATTTATTGCATTGACGACATAGTAAAAGTCAATTACAATATATTGGAAACTTTGGTGCACAATTGTGTGCAAAAAAAAGACAAGGAGAATAGTTTTATGAAAAAGCTTTTATCTCTGGTACTTTCTCTGGTTATGATCGCTTCTCTGGCTATGTTTGCAGCCTGCGGCGAGACCGAGACTGATACCGCAGACACGACGGGAGCTGAAAGCCAGGAAGCTGAAGATACCACCGGCGCTTACGAAATCGCTGTTGTTACTGATGTCGGACAGCTTATGGACGGCGGCTTCAACCAGGGCACCTATGAAGGCGTTCAGGCATATGCTGAAGCAAACGGCAAGACCTATCAGTATTATCAGCCCGCCAATGGATCAGACGCTACAGACAACGACCGTGTTGCCGCTATGCGTCAGGCTATCCAGAACGGCGCCAAGATCATCGTAGCACCCGGATTCCTTCAGGCTACCGCTATGACCACCGTTGCTCTTGAGAGCCCCGATGTCAAGTTCGTATTCGTTGACGGTTGGGCACTTACAGACGATGCAGGAAACGCTCTTAGCAACGTTACCGCTATCGTTTACAAAGAGCAGGAGTCAGGATACCTTGCAGGTTATGCGGCTGTTAAAGACGGATATACCAAGCTCGGCGGAACCTTCGGCGGCGGCGGATCAAACCCTGCCTGCAACCGTTTCGCTTACGGCTATGTTCAGGGTGCAAAAGATGCTGCTGAAGAGCTGGGCGTTGATATCGAAGTTAAGATCAGCTTCCAGTACGGCGGATCCTTCTCTGCTTCTCCTGAGCTTGCTACTCAGATCGGAACCTGGTACAACAACGGCACGGAAGTCGTATTCTCATGCGGCGGTTCTATGATCCAGAGCGTTATCTCTGCTGCAAACGAGACTGATAACGGCAAGATCATCGGTGTTGATACCGACCAGTCAAATCTCAGCGACCGCGTCATCACTTCCGCTATGAAGGGACTGAGCGCTTCTGTTCAGAAGGTTCTCGGCGAATTCTACGACGGAAAGTGGGACGAAATCTTAGGCGGACAGGCTTCAAATCTCGGAGCTGCTGATGATGCTACCGGCCTTCCTTTCGCAACCTCCAAATTCACTACTTTCACGGAAGATGATTACAACGCCATCTATGAGAAGGTTAAGACCGGCGCTGTTACTCCCGATGACAACGTAGAAGGCTGCGAAGCAGCTGAGTTCTGGACTGCACTTTCTGCAGGCCACACCACAGTTATTTATGAATAATCGAGGGTACTAATTACCTTTGCAGGAGAGAAAGGGCCTTGCGTCCTTTCTCTTTTGCAGATATAAAGGAGCGCGTTTCCTTTGTATCTGCAAGAGAAAATCTCTTTATTAAAACATTGAAAGGAGCGGGATGGCATGAGCGAATCACCCTATATTATTGAGATGCGTCATATCACGAAGATCTTCGGATCTAACCGTGCGAATGATGATATCACTCTTCAGCTGAAAAAAGGCGAGATACATGCCCTGCTTGGCGAAAACGGCGCCGGAAAATCCACGCTTATGAGCGTTCTTTTCGGACTGTACGATCCTGACGAAGGCGAGATTTACAAAAACGGAGAAAAGGTCACTATCAAGGACCCCAACGACGCAACCGCCCTCGGTATAGGAATGGTGCATCAGCACTTCAAGCTGGTTGAATGTTTCAGCGTTCTCGACAATATCATCCTCGGCGAGGAAGATACCCGTATGGGCTTTCTTCAAAAGAAAAAAGCCAGAGAAAAAGTAAAGGCTCTCAGTGAAAAATACGGGCTTTTCGTAGATACGGACGCACTGATCGAGGATATCACGGTCGGTATGCAGCAGCGTGCGGAAATACTGAAAATGCTGTACCGGGACAACGAGATCCTTATTTTTGACGAACCTACTGCCGTTCTTACTCCTCAGGAAATAGAAGAGCTTATGCAGATCATGCGTAATCTCGCGGCCGAGGGTAAATCAATCCTTTTTATCACCCACAAACTCAACGAGATCATGGAAGTCGCGGATCGCTGCTCCGTCCTTAGAAAAGGCAAATATATCGGTACCGTAAACGTTGCCGACACCACAAAGGAAGAGCTTTCCGAGATGATGGTAGGCCATATGGTAAAATTTGCCGTTGATAAAGACGAGGCAAAGCCCGGCAAGCCTGTTCTTGAAATAAAAAATCTCTGCGTCAAGAGCAAATCAAGCCATAAAAACGCGGTAAATGACGTTACTCTGACAGTCAGAGAAGGCGAGATAGTCTGCATTGCGGGTATTGACGGAAACGGACAGACTGAGCTCGGATATGCAGTAACGGGTCTCGAAAAAGCAGACAGCGGAAGCATTATCCTAAACGGCGAAGACATTACAAAGAAAAATATCCGTTATCGCTGCGAGCACGGCATGAGTCATATTCCGGAAGACCGTCACAAGCACGGACTTATCCTTGATTTTACTTTGCGTGAAAATATGGTGCTTCGCCGTTATCTTGAACCCGATTTTCAGAAGAACGGTTTTATCAAATTCAAAGAAGTAAGAGAATATGCGCAAAAACTCACTGAAGAGTTTGACGTAAGAAGCAGCGACGGCGTTGATTCTACTGCAAGGTCGATGTCGGGCGGCAACCAGCAAAAGGCCATCGTGGCAAGAGAGCTGGACCACGAGCACAAACTCCTTGTGGCAATCCAGCCTACGCGCGGACTGGACGTCGGCGCCATTGAGTTTATCCATAGCCAGATAGTTAAAAAAAGAGACGAGGGAGCGGCAGTTCTGCTGATCTCTCTTGAGCTTGACGAGATCATGAGTCTTTCCGACAGGATCCTTGTAATGTATGAAGGAGAGATCATGGGACAGCTCGATCCCAAGACCACCAATATCAAAGAAATGGGTCTTTATATGGCGGGCGCGAAGCGCGATTCGGTAAAGGAGGCACAGGATGAATAATTTCTTCAAAAAAGAAGGCGTAAAGTCGGTTGTTTCTTCCATACTCTGCATTCTTGCCGGAATTCTCCTCGGATTTATCATTATGGTGGTTCTGGCGCTGGTTAATGACCGCACTACCATAGCGGACGCTTTCAAGGGTCTCGGAATACTTCTCGCAGGTCCCTTCTCCAGCGGAAATGCCGCATATATAGTTACAAACGTAGGAGACATGATATTCTATGCGGCTCCGCTTATCATGACCGGTCTTTCCGTGGCGATCGCATACAAGACAGGCCTGTTCAACATCGGCGCGGCAGGACAGTTTTATATGGGAACTCTGGCGGCCCTTATGGTGGCTCTGAATATCAATACTTCCGGAAGTCCCGCTCTCGGAGTTCTCGTGTGGATACTCGCGCTGCTTGCGGCCATGGCCGCCGGTATGCTCTGGGGAGCGATTCCCGGCTTTTTCAAGGCGGTATTTAACGTAAACGAAGTAATAGTCTGTATTATGACAAACTGGATATCCGCCAACGTCGTGACCTGGGTATTTACCAATATGCCAGACCTTATCAACCGCGGCGCCGGAAAATCCGGATATCTTATTACAACGGCTATGACCGGAAACGGAACGCCGAAGCTCGGACTTGATCAGATATTCAAAGGTTCTTATATAGATATGGGTATCATCGTCGTTTTAATACTGGCGGTTCTTATATACGTTATCCTGAATAAGACTGTTTTCGGATATGAGCTGCGCGCCTGCGGTTCAAATAAATACGGTGCGCGCTGTGCGGGTATGAATGAAAAACGCAATATCATAATGTCAATGGCGATTGCGGGCGGCCTTGCCGCTATCGGCGGTGCGCTCTATTATCTGAACCCCGGTATAGAGCTGAAATTTGATACGGCTTACAGCCAGCTGCCCAGCTACGGCTTTAACGGTATCCCGGTTGCACTGCTTGGCAGCAACAACCCCATAGCCGTTATATTTGTAGGCATCTTTATCAGATTCTTAAGCATGGGCGGAGACCAGCTGACAAGCGCGGGCTTTAACAAATATATCGCTGATATAATCGTCGCGCTTATCATTTATTTCGCAGGATTTTCGATGTTCTTCAAAGGTTTTCTTTCAAAGCTTTCAAAAAAGAAAACCGTTGATTCCGATCTGACCAAAAAGGCTGATATACAGTCTGCCGGAGATAAAACAGACGCGCCGGCAGAGTCTGAGGGAAAGGAGGCATAAAAAGAAATGATCTTTTTACTTCAAAAAACTCTGATCTATACCGCGCCGCTTCTTATAGTGGCTCTCGGAGGTATGTTTTCCGAACGAAGCGGCGTTATAAACCTTGCCCTTGAAGGCGAAATGATCTTCGGCGCTTTTATCGGCGCGATATGCGCGAGACTTTTTCTTGAAAAAGGTGTTTTTGCGGGAAATATGCAGCTTTTGTTTGTAGTGGTTTTGGCGATATCCTCAGTAAGCGGAGCTATCTTCTCGCTGCTGCTTTCGTTCTCCGCCATAAAACTCAAAGCCGATCAGACTATAGGCGGCACGGCGCTAAATATGCTCGCGCCGGCCATAGTAAACGCTTTTGCGCTGGCATTTTTCAATATGGAAAAAATACAGATGCCTGCAAATTTTGCCGGCTACGTAATCAAAAACCCGGACGCTACTCCTTTTGAGCAGATATTTGCAGACAAGGCCTATATATCCACTTATATTATCGTGGCGGTATTTATTCTGCTTTCCATCTGGATCTACCGCACAAAGACGGGTATGAGACTTCGTGCCTGCGGCGAGCATCCTCAGGCTGCCGCTTCTGTCGGAGTAAACGTTTTTAAAATGAGATATCTGGGCACGACGATTTCGGGAGCTCTTGCGGGTCTTGGCGGATATGCATATATAGCGACCGTTGCAAACGGCACTTCCGAAAGTTCCATCGCCGGAATGGGCTTCCTTGCCTTGGCCATTATGATCTTCGGTAACTGGAAGCC
>DFFO01000054.1 GCA_002369255.1 Lachnospiraceae bacterium UBA3774 | reverse complement strand
TGCATAATTTGTATTTTTATAATAATATGATGTTCGAAATTCGAAACGCGATCGACGGCGGCAGCTGGCCTGAATACAAAAAAACAAAGCTTGCGGCTGTCAGCGGAGAAAAATAAAAGCACTTTAAGGGAGGCAGTTATGAAAAAACTTTTGGCAATGATTATGACGGCGATAGCGGCGCTTTCACTTTCCGCCTGCTCTATGGCGGGAACGGCTACCGACGCTTCGGGAAATCCCGTTTCGGCAGGCGGCGGAGCGTGGTTCTGGATCATCTATATCGTGATCATCGTCGGATTTATGTATTTTATGATAGTCCGTCCGAACAGAAAGCAGAAAAAAGAACAGCAGGATCTCTACAATTCCATGGCGGTCGGTGATTCCGTACTTACTACAAGCGGTTTTTACGGAACCATCATCGATCTTACCGAAGATACTGTGATCGTCGAATTCGGAAACAACAAAAACTGCCGTATTCCCATGCAAAAAGCAGCGATCGTTCAGATCGAAAAGCCCAACTACGGCACCTCTGAATCGGAGGATGAATAATCGCCTCCGGGTTTATAGTACGGGAGTTTTTTATGAAGGTTACTTTTAACGAAGATCAGGAAGTGGTAAAGCTGATAAAAGAAGGTCTTGAAAGGACGGGAGGATATTGCCCCTGCCGCCGTGAAAGGACCGAGGATACAAAATGTATGTGCAAGGAATTTCGGGATCAGATAAAGAACCCCGATTTTGAAGGCTATTGCCATTGCATGCTTTATTACAAGGCAAAATAGGAGGAAAATATGGCTGAGATCACTTTGACATCACAAAATTTTGACAGTGAAGTATTAAATTCCGATATACCCGTATTGGTTGACTTTTGGGCGTCATGGTGCGGCCCCTGCCGCATGATAGCGCCTGCCGTAGCCGAGATAGCTCAGGAAAACGAAGGCAAGATAAAAGTAGGTAAGGTAAACGTAGATGAAGAACCCGAGCTTGCCGACAGATTCAGCGTAAACAGTATACCGACTCTGATCTCTTTCAAGAACGGAGAGCTGTACAAGACCACGGTAGGGGTGCAATCAAAAAATTCTCTTCTTGCTCTTTTTGAGTAAAAGATGACGGGTGATAAATGATAGGTATAGGAACTCTGATAAATACTGCCGGCATTATTGCCGGCGGTGTTTTAGGAGCAGTTTTCGGAAAAAGCTTAAAAGAACGGCACAGGCAGTCACTTTGCAGAGTTTGCGGAGTGAGTGTTCTTTTTGTCGGGATCAGCGGTGCGCTTGAGGGAATGATGAAAGTTGAAGGCGGATCGCTTATTGCCGTTCACAGCATGCTTGTGGTTATCTGCCTTGTGCTCGGCACGATGCTCGGGGAATTGATAAATATAGAAGGCGGCTTTGAACGTTTCGGGAACTGGCTCAAGATAAAAAGCAAAAGTGAAAATGACGCGGGCTTTCTGGACGCTTTTCTTACTGCCACTTTTACGGTATGTATAGGAGCCATGGCGGTGGTCGGCTCCATAGAAGACGGAGTAAGCGGCGACTGGACCGTGCTTGGAATAAAGACAGTTCTCGATACGATCATTATTATCGCAATGACTTCGTCGATGGGAAAAGGCTGCATTTTTTCGGCAATACCGGTTCTGCTGTTTCAGGGCCTCGTAACGGTACTTGCCGTTCTTATAAAGCCGCTGTTTACAGAGCTTGCGATAAGCTATCTGTCGATGATAGGCTCTGTTTTGATATTCTGCGTGGGCATAAATCTTATCTGGGGAAAAAGGATAAGAGTCGCAAACATGCTTCCCGCGCTGATATTTGCAATAGCGGCGGCATTTTTGCCGATCGATATCTGATAGGCGGCCGGGAGTAAATGACCGGCGGGAGATGATAATATGAACGGATTGGTTCTTGAAGGTGGCGCAATGCGGGGAATGTTTACCTGCGGAGTGCTTGACGTATTTATGGAAAACAATATATCTTTTGACGGCGCCGTAGGTATTTCTGCCGGAGCCTGTTTTGGCTGCAATATCAAGTCAAAGCAGCCCCAAAGGGCGCTTCGGTACAACCTCAAATACGGCACTGATCCCAGATATATGAGCGTGCGGTCGCTTTTGAAGACGGGAGATCTTTACGGCGCAAAGTTTTGTTATCATACTATTCCGAAGGACCTGGACCCGCTTGATTTTGATACCTTCAAAAACAATCCTATGAAGTTTTATGCCGGAGCCACAGACGTGGAAACCGGGAAAATCGTTTTTCATGAATTCACTGATATGAATGATACCGACATCGAATGGATGCGGGCCTCGGCTTCCATGCCCTTGGTCTCGCGTATCGTTGAAGTCGGAAAATACAAACTGCTTGACGGAGGCATTACGGCTTCTGTCCCGCTTGCCTTTATGCAAAAACTCGGATACGAAAAAAACGTCGTTGTAATGACGCAGCCGGAAGGCTACATAAAAGAAAAAAACCCGACAATGCCAATAGCCAGGATAGTTCTTCGCAAATATCCAAAGCTGATTGCCGCTATGTCAAAAAGACATATTGTTTACAACAAAGAAGTCAGGATCGCAAACGAGGCCGAAAAGGCCGGAAACGCATTTATTATCAGACCTGAATGTTCTCTTGGGATAAAACGCACCGAAAACAGGCCACACGAGCTTGTCAGGGTCTATGAACTCGGAAGAAATGCCGCTCTTTTGCGGCTTGATGAATTAAAGAAGTTTTTGGGGGCTGTCTGACGGCTTTTTGACGGTTTTGACGCCGCGTCTGCCTTTTGACAGAAAAACAGAGGAAACGGAGAAGAAAAATGCCTGAAAAAAGCATAAGAGAAATGGGGAAACTCGAAAAGCAGCATTATTCTATTGCCGCCAAGACGTTCAGATCCACTATCATGGGTGCGATCCTTCTCGGCCTTGCCGCGCTTATCGTGGGCCTGAGTCTTTTTATTTATTCAAACGTCAAAAGTCACAGAGACAGCGCGTTTGACCTCGCAAAAACCACCAAGGCGATTTCCTCAAAGGTGGTTGACTCGGTTCCGATAGCGATGGAAACCATGGAAATCTACAGAAAGGCCGTAAAAGACGGGGTCGCGGATACGGGAAGCGAGGAGTACGCGGCGCTTTTTTCCGGAATAACGTCTTCAGATGAATACAATGAGCTTTTGTCTATTTTCAAGGATTTTTACGCTGTTTCGAATATAGATTACATTTATCTTGCGATGTATGACAAGGGAACGGACAGGCTTGTCTATATCGTGGATCCGGACGAGAGCGAGATCACAGGCCTGAGCACGGGTTATTATGATGAGGTTTCTTCGGAGGAAGTTGACCGTTTCCTCGGATGGGACGGAAGAGATACGCTTTATTATATTTCAAATACGGAAGATTACGGCTGGGTATGCACGAGCGGAGTGCCGGTAGCTGACGCGGAAGGAAATATAGTCGCGTTTTTCATGGCCGACATTACTCTGGAAGGCATAGGACACAGCATATTGATGTTTTTTATTCAGTACGCCATCGTACTTGCGATCATTACAAATCTTGTGGCCTTCTTTATCACGAGAAAAATGAAAAAACAGCTCGTTTTTCCTTTGAACTCTATTGCTTCGGCGGCGGAAGCATATGTAAAGGACAAAAAAAATCAGTCGCCCGGAACGGATCACTTTGCGGGGCTTAATATAAAGACGGGTGACGAGCTTGAAAACCTGAGCCTTATCATGGCTGATATGGAGCAGGATCTCAATGATTATGAAGAAAACCTCACTCGCGTAGCCGCGGACAGAGAAAGGATCAACACCGAGCTTTCGCTTGCGACGCGCATTCAGGCCGATATGCTGCCGAACATTTATCCCGCGTTCCCCGAAAGGCCGGAGTTTGACATCTATGCAACGATGACTCCCGCAAAAGAGGTCGGCGGTGATTTCTATGATTTCTTCCTGGTGGACGAAGACCATCTTGCTCTTGTAATGGCGGACGTTTCGGGAAAAGGCGTACCGGCAGCGCTCTTTATGATGATATCCAAGATCCTTATCAAAAATCAGGTCATGAACGGCAAATCACCCGCACAGGCTCTTGCGGCGGTAAACGCGCAGATCTATCCGAGCAACAAAGAAGAAATGTTTGTAACGGTATGGCTCGGAATACTTGATCTAAATACCGGCCTTTTAACTGCCGCAAATGCAGGACATGAATATCCCGTGATAAAGCAGCCTGACGGAGAGTTCGAACTGGTAAAAGACAGGCACGGCTTTGTGATCGGAGCTATGGACGCTGTCAGATATACGGAATATGAGCTTACGCTCAAAGAGGGGGCCAAACTCTTTGTCTATACGGACGGTGTTCCGGAAGCCACCGATTCGGAAAACGAGCTTTTCGGAAATGAGAGAATGATCAACGCGCTTAATACGTGCAAAGACGGCGAACCAAGGGCTGTGCTCGAAAAAATTGCCGAAAGCGTAGGACAGTTCGTGGGCGACGCGCCGCAGTTTGACGATTTGACGATGCTTTGTCTTGAATATATCGGAAAAGGGCAAAAATGAATTATATCCCGATAGACGAATTTGAAAAAACCGGTCTTGTTCGCACTTTTTCGACCACCGTGGATAAGTACGGCTGGAGAAACACTCCAGAAAGGGACGCGGAATGCTACCGCCGCGTTGCGCGGCATTTTGGCCTTGGTCAGAACCAGCTGGTAGGCTTTAATCTTGCCCATACGTCAAAGGTCTGTGCCGTAGATGAAAAAAACGGCGGAGAGGGCGTGTTTTTTCCTTCGGACAAAGGGGATTATGACGGTATAATTACCGACAAAAAAGGGCTTATGCTTACTACCGTGTCCGCTGACTGCGTTCCTGTTTTTCTCCTGGATCCGGTAAAAAAGGCTATAGGCATGATACACAGCGGATGGAGAGGTACGGCGGGAGGGATAAGCGCCGGGGCGGTAATGCTTATGAGGGAAACCTATGGCAGTGATCCGTCTGATATAATGGCGGCATTTGGCCCGTGTATCTGCAAAGAATGCTATGAGGTAAGCGACTCGCTAAAAGGTGAGTTTTTGTCAGGTTTTTCAAAAGCCGAGACGGATTCTTTTTTCAAACCGTCAAGGCCCGGCCACAGCCTGCTTGACCTGACAGGGGCTGCGCGCAGTTCGCTTATCAGAGCCGGAGTCAGGCCGGAAAACATCATAGGCCAAAAGCATTGTACTTTTCACGAAGATCTTTTTTATTCATGGAGAAGGCAGCAGAAAACCGGCGGAGAAAAGAATGATTTTCTTTCCGGAATTATGCTTGTTTGATCGCCTGTTTCATTGAAAAAAAGAGTTGCGTATGATAAAGTATATCGGTAAATTTTACGATGGAGTGACAATATGAGCGAATGTAATCATGATTGCGGTTCCTGCGGAGTAAAAGACTGCGGAAGCCGAATTGAAAAATTCAAAGCCAACAGCGCCAGTCACATAAAAAAAGTGATCGGTGTTGTCAGCGGAAAAGGCG
>DFFO01000003.1 GCA_002369255.1 Lachnospiraceae bacterium UBA3774 | reverse complement strand
GGGAGTTCGAATCTTCTCGCGCACGTTTGCACAAGACCCGATATCTCGGGTCTTTTTTCTTTTTTCTCACATTTTGTTCACATATCGTTTACGAAAGAAATGTATAATCTGCTCATGCAGCTGTAAAACACTAAAGAAAAAAGGAGTTTTTTATTATGAAGACCGGAAGATTATTTAAAAACATAGCCGCGATAGGCATATCTGCCATGCTGGTAGCGTCTTTTTCGGCTTGCGGCGATTTAGCGGAAAATGATAATAATACTGACAATGCGGTTTCCGAGGCTGTTTCACAGCAAAACAGCAGTATTACTCATACTGCTGCGGTAACCTATACCGAGGATACGACAGTGTCGGGAGATTCCTTCAATTCCACCGGAACTGATGAGAATGCAATTCTGATCGAGGACGGAAGTGTTTCTTTGGAAAACATTACTGTTACAAGAGAGTCGGATGATTCGACCGGCGGTGATAATGCCAGCTTTTATGGGGTGGGCGCGGCTATCCTTGCCACAGGCGGAAATACTACGATCAAAAATGCAAATATAACTACTGACGCCAAAGGCGGAGCCGGAGTTTTCTCTTACGGAGATGCAGTCATAAATATTTCTGATTCCGTCATATCAACTGCTTCAGATACTTCGGGCGGTATACACGTTGCAGGCGGAGGAACGCTCTACGCCACAAATGTAACAGCGACTACGCAAGGCGGATCTTCCGCAGCCATACGCTCAGACAGGGGCGGCGGGCTTCTTGTGGTAGATGGAGGAACTTATACGTCGAACGGAAGCGGTTCACCGGCAGTTTATTGTACAGCAAATATTGTTATAGAAAACGCAAAGCTTGAAAGCACAAATTCAGAGGCAATTTGTATAGAAGGATTAAACGGACTGTATCTGTTTGATACCGACCTTGTAGGAAATATGCCGGAGGATTCGCAGAACGACTGCACGTGGAACGTTATCCTTTATCAGAGTATGTCGGGCGATTCGCAGGAAGGAAACAGTACTTTCCAAATGCAGGGCGGAAGTCTTACGGCAAAAAACGGCGGAATGTTTTATACCACGAATACGGAGTCCACATTTATTCTTAACGGAGTCGATATCATTTATTCGGATTCCAATGACTTCTTCCTCAAATGCACCGGAAACAGCAATGCCCGCGGCTGGGGTGAAAGCGGAAGCAATGGAGCGGACTGCAATTTTACTGCAATAAATCAGGTGATGGAAGGAAATATCATTTGGGATTCGATCAGCGAACTTGATTTTTATATGACTGACAGCTCTACGTTGACGGGAGCATTTGTAAAAGATGAAAGCAATGCCGGAAACGGCGGAAGCGGATACGCAAACCTGTATATCAGCGAAGACTCCACATGGACGGTAACGGCCGATTGCACGCTGACGAACCTTTATAACGCGGGACTTATCGTTGGCGCGGACGGGTTGACCGTAACGATCAAGGGATCTGACGGAACTGTCTATGTTTCCGGCAACGGAGCTTATACCGTTACGGTAGACAGCTACAAGACCGAAGCGGATCTTAGCGGCGCGGCAGCAATCACAAGCTACGATGAAGCTCAGGTAAATAATGGTTCTCAGGATAGCGGTATGGGCGGCGCTCCTTCTGATATGGGCGAGGCTCCCGGAAACGGACAGACCCCTCCCGAGATGCCGGGCGGAGCGTCAGGGAGTTTTGACGGTCCGGGTAGAGCTGACAGCAGCTCAAACTCACGCCAGAAACCATCTGAAAAACCCGGCGGCAGTAAGGGCTCATGAATAGGTATTTAAAAAACATCAAATATTATAAATAAAGAGAGCAAAGGGAGGCGCTTCGTAAGGAAGTTGCCTCCCTTTGGCTTTCGTAATCAGCCAAAATGATTGAAATGCAGGAATCAATCTTATTTGGAGGATTACACCATGAAAAGTACAACTCCGTCACCGATCGGACAGGGAGTAGGGGGCAAAATGGCATGGCGTTTTTCGCGTCACAAATCGTTACAAAAAAGCCTCTCAAGAGCACATTTCTTGCCAATATGTCACAATCTGTTACATTACTTGACAGTCAGGTCTGATTTGATTTAGAATCGTCATTACCCTTTTCGGGTGCTCTGTTTTCTTATCATTATTCACTTTGATCTGGAGAAAAAATGTATTCAAAAGTAAACGCGATTTGCATTCGCGGCATAGACGGTATTCTGATCACCGTTGAAGTGGACGTTTCCAACGGACTTCCGGATTTTTCGCTGGTAGGAGATCTTTCCTCTGAGGTAAGAGAAGCAAAGGAACGTGTAAAAACCGCAATAAGAAACACGGGGATAGATTTGCCCCCTAAAAAAGTCACAATAAATCTTTCGCCTGCGGATTTGCGCAAGGAAGGAACTGCCTTTGACCTTGCGATCGCGGTGGGAATAGTCTGTGCATATGGGAAGGTAAAGCCGCCGGATAACAAAAAAGCGGTTATCCTCGGAGAACTCGGCCTTGACGGAAGCGTTTGCCGCGTGCCGGGAGTCCTGCCTATGATGCTTGCCGCAAAAAAATCGGGTCTTGAAACTGCGATAGTACCGTTTGAAAATGCCAATGAAGCTGCCGCGGTGGATGGAATAAAGATCATTCCCGTTCGCAGCTTTCGCGAAACGATGGATTTTCTCACAAAGCCGGACGTTTTTCCTGCGTTTATTCCGAAGAAAAGCATAGTAAAACGCGAATATGACGAGGATTTTTCCGAGATCAACGGTCAGCAGGCGATGCGCAGGGCAGCCGAGGTGGCCGCCTGCGGCATGCACAACATCTTGTTTACCGGAACGCCCGGATCCGGGAAAACCATGATCGCAAGGAGACTTCCCACTATTTTGCCGGATCTTACCTGGGAGGAAACACTTGAAGTCACCAGAGTATATAGCGTAAGAGGGCTGACCAGCCAGGATGAGCCGGTAAAACAATTGCGGCCGTTCAGAGCGCCGCACCACACCATTTCCGCATCCGCGCTCATAGGCGGAGGAGGGCACCCGCGCCCGGGAGAAATATCGCTTGCCGACAGAGGCGTGCTGTTCCTTGACGAATTGGCCGAGTTTCCTAAAAACGTGGTTGACGCGCTCCGTCAACCGCTTGAAGACCGAGAGGTGTTCATCGCCAGAACCGGCTGGTCAAGCCGTTTTCCGGCAAATATAATGCTGTGTGCCGCGATGAACCCGTGCCGCTGCGGTTTTTATCCGGATAGAGAAAAATGCAGCTGCACAATGAATGATATAAAGCGTTATCTGGGGCGTATCAGCGGACCAATGCTCGACCGAATGGATATATGCATACAGGCACCGCCGGTAAAATACTCAGATCTTGGGAGGACGGCACAAAACGAGGATTCAAAAACCATCAGAAAAAGAGTGGCAGCAGTCTGGGAAATACAAAAAGAAAGGTTTAAAAACAAAAACATCATCTTTAATTCTCAAATGAAAAACGCCGACATAAAAAAGTACTGCCGGCTTTCAGAAGAAGATGAAAGGCTCATGGAAAAAGCGTTTTACAGTATGAATTTAAGCGCGAGAGCTTATCACAAGGTCTTGCGGGTGGCAAGAACGATAGCGGATATGAGCGCGGAGGAAAACATAAAAAGAGAGCATCTTCTTGAAGCGCTCAGTTACAGAAGGAGGGAACCGGCGTAGATGAGCATATCGCCGACAGCAAATAATAAAACCGACGTAAAACTTTCGTCCGAAAGAGAAAGATTTTTCGGATACATGCTTTTGGCGGTGGAAGACATAACGCCGCGGATCATCGGCAAGCTCCTGGAGATCTATTCCACGCCGGAAGAGGCGGTAATAAAGGCAAAGGACTGCCGGTTGCTGTCAGACAAGCTAAAAAACACGTTTTGGAAAATGAGCTCTGAGACAGCGATATGGTGCAAAAAGTATGACGATTTCATAAAAAAAGGCGTCAGAGTGGTCTTTTCTTCGGATCCGGACTATCCCTCCAGGCTTGACTGCGTCCCTGATAAGCCTTTTGGCCTGTTTGTAAAAGGAAGCCTTCCGCCTGAGGATCGCAAAAGCGTAGCGATAGTCGGCGCGAGGCGAGCCACGCCTCACGGAAAGTGGATCGCCGGGCGAATCGCAGGAGACCTTGCCGCGGCCGGTGTGACGGTGATCAGCGGAATGGCGGAGGGAATAGACGCAAGCAGCCATGAAGGCGCGCTGTCATGCGGCGGAAGAACCGCTGCAGTTCTCGGAACCGGAGTAAACGTATGTTTCCCTGCCTCAAGCAGAGCGATATATGAAAAAATGTGCCGAACCGGCGCCGTTATTTCGGAATACGAACCGGATTCGGCCGGAAAGCCGTATCATTTTCCGATCAGAAACCGCATTATAAGCGGCCTTTCGGACGCTGTGGTTGTCGTAGAAGCAAAGGAACGCTCGGGCAGCCTTATCACGGTTGATCACGCTCTGTCACAGGGAAAAGATGTGCTGGCGGTTCCGGGAAGACCGGACGACCCATGCTCGGCGGCATGCAACAAGCTGATAAAGGAAGGCGCGGGATGCTGCACCGCCGCTGCTGACGTGCTGGAATTTCTGGGAGTGGGAGACCGCAAAACAGGCATCCTGGCCCCCGGAGCGGACGGCCAAAAGCAATCCCGCCCCGCGCCCGCTTCCGCCGGAATGAATAAAACAGAAACAGCGGTGCTTTCCGCAATAACCGGAAAGACGCTTAATATCGATGAAATATCAGAGCTTACCGGGCTTTTCGCGGGCGAGGTACTCGGAGCGCTTGCCGGACTTGAAATCAGCGGCATGGCGCAATGTATATCTGACGGAGTCTATACTGCCTCAAAATCTTAAATATCGGCGTAAAAAAGATAATTGCTTGCACATGGCGGCGAAATAGTTTATATTGTATTGCTGAAAAAGGAGCAATTATGTCAAAAAGTTTAATCATAGTAGAATCGCCTGCAAAGGTAAAAACAATAAAAAAATTTTTGGGTTCCAAATATGAAGTGACTGCTTCCGGCGGACACATCAGAGATCTTCCCAAAAGCGAAATGGGAATAGACATCGAAAACGATTTTGAGCCCAAATATATTACTATACGCGGAAAAGGCGCTACGCTCGCCGAACTAAAAAAGCTTGCCAAGGGCGCGGACAAGATATATCTTGCGACCGACCCTGACCGCGAAGGCGAAGCCATTTCATGGCACTTAAAGGAATCCATGGGTATAGATAAGGTTCCCACGTTCAGAATCAGCTTTAATGAGATCACGAAAACCGCGGTACAAAACGCGATCAACAATCCCAGACAGCTTGATATGAACCTCGTGGACGCCCAGCAGGCCAGACGCGTTCTTGACAGACTTGTCGGATACAGCATCAGCCCTCTGCTCTGGCGCAAAGTAAAAAAAGGCCTGTCAGCCGGCCGCGTCCAGTCAGCCGCGCTTGCGATGATCGCCGAGAGGGAAGCGGAAATAGCCTCATTTATTCCGGAAGAATATTGGCCTATAGACGCATACTTAAATGCGGATAATTCCAAAAAGCCGATTTTGTTCCATCTTGCCGAGAAGGAAAGACCTTCGAGCGAAGATGAAAAAAACGCTCTCATATCGGTTCTTGAAAAGGCAAAATGGACGCTGAAGGAATTAAAGACAGTTCCAAAAGCCCGCAAAGCCCCCCTGCCGTTTACCACAAGCACTCTTCAGCAGGAAGCCTCGAGATATCTTGGCCTTTCTCCTCAAAAGACCATGCGTGTGGCTCAGCAGCTTTATGAAGGCGTAAATATCAAGGGCAGCGGAACGGTCGCGCTCATTACTTACCTGCGTACCGATTCCACCAGGATCGCCGATGAAGCTCAGGCCGCGGCGAGAGTTTTTATTACCGAAACTTACGGAGAAGAGTACGCTTCAAAGACTGCCGCAAAGGCAAAAAACCGCGGAGGCGCACAGGACGCTCACGAGGCAATACGCCCCACCGACGTTTCAAGGACTCCGGAGCTTATCAAAGAATCGCTTGACCGCGATCAGTTCAGACTTTATCAGCTTATCTGGAAAAGATTTGTCGCCGGCAGGATGACAGATATGCAGACAGAGGTAACGTCCGCAAAAGTGGACGCGGACGGACATATTTTCAATGCGTCTTCTACAAAAATTACTTTCAAGGGATTTAAACTGATATATGATCTCGGAGATGAAAAAGAAGAAAAAAACGGACAGCTTGAAAAGCTCACCATGCAGTCAGTGCTTTCTCTTGACAGCTTAAAAAGCGAGCAGCACTTCACACAGCCCCCGTCACATTTTACAGAGGCGGCGCTTGTCAAAGCCATGGAAGAGTGCGGGATAGGCAGACCATCTACTTACGCGCCCACGATCGCGCTGCTTCAGAGCCGCAATTACATAGCAAAAGAAAAGAAATGCCTTTATATCACCGAACTGGGCGAAGCGGTCAACGGCATTATGCAGGAGTATTTCGCTGACATTGCTTCCACGGGCTTTACTGCAGAGATGGAAGCGAGGCTCGATACTATCGCAAACGGCGAGACCCAGTGGCGCAAGGTAATGAGGGATTTTTATCCGAATTTTGAAAAAGAATTAAAAGCCGCGGATGAAAAAATCGGCAAGGTAAAGGTGGCCGATGAAGTGACTGACGTTATCTGTGACAAGTGCGGCCGCAATATGGTAATAAAACTCGGAAAATACGGAAAGTTTCTGGCCTGCCCGGGCTTTCCTGAGTGCCGCAATATCAAACCGTTTGTGGAAAAAGCAGGCGTCAGCTGTCCAAAGTGCGGCGGCGAAGTTATACTTAGAAAAACAAAAAAAGGCCGCAGATACTACGGCTGCGAAAATTATCCGGAATGCGATTTTATGAGCTGGAACAAGCCAAAGAAGGTCACAGAATAAACTGCAGAGCGCAAAATGCGCAGTAAAGCAAAAGCAGCATGATGCCCTGACTTCTGCGCGTCTTTCCGCTTATCATAGTGGGAACCGTGATAATAAGCATTACGATAAACATAAGAGGTATATCTATCAGCAGGGACGAATTGATCCCTGCTATTTGTTTATTGGCGGGCACTTCAAACGGGGAAACAGTTATCGAAAGACCGCTTACAAGAACAAGATTAAAGAAATTGGCGCCTATGATGTTTCCGAGCGAAAGGGCGCTGTGACCTTTGATTAGCGAAGTGATCGCGGTGACAAGCTCGGGAAGAGACGTTCCGAGAGCAATAAATGTAAGGCCGATAACGGACTCCGGAACTCCGAGGCGCTTGGCGATAATGGTTCCGTTTTCTACAAGAAGATCAGAACCAAAGGCAATGGCAGCCGCGCCTGCTACCAGCATTATGATCGCTTTTATGACGTTGATCTCTCCTCCGCTTGCAGAGTCTTCCTTTTTTGCGGCGACGCTGTCATTTACGGCATTTTTGATGTTGAAAAACATATATGCCGCAAAGATCAAGAGCAGGATGATGCCGGATAAACGACTGAAATATCCGAATATATAAGAATTCGCCGCATAAAAAACAGCTGCCGCAAAGAAAAACAGCGACGGAATCAGGAGGGATTTTTTTTCAAAAGAGGTAGGTTTGATAGTGACTGAAAGAGCGGAAATAAAAGCGGTATTGCAGATGATTGAACCGATGGCATTTCCGTAGGCAAGTTCGCCGTGACCCATGGCGGCTGCCTCGGTGGAAACCAGAACCTCCGGAAGAGTGGTGCCGACTGAAACTATGGTAGCGCCTATCAAAAGTTCGGGAACGCGATACTTGCGGGCAATATCCGCCGCGCCGTCCACAAACCAGTTCCCTCCGAAGATTAAAAGCAAAAAGCCGAGCAATAATAACAATACAGCACTTATCATTTTTTCCTCCAAAAACAAAAAATGATTATACCATCTGAGGCGTTGGTTGTCTATTGTTTGAATTAAGGGCTTTAATGTGATAAAATATGAAAAAAGTTGCTCTAAAGAGAAAGGATTATGGCTATGCGAGATTTTGTATTTATGATAGATGTAAACGGAGATATGGATCCGGAATATGCCCGCGAACACGACATCAAGATAATGCCGCAGTATTATCATTTCAATGACGGAGTTATTTACGGCGATGAAATGCAGATGCCCATAGAGGGCTTTTTTGCGAGACTTAAAAGCGGCGACAGAGCATATTCCATGGGCTGCAACCCCGACCGCGTTCACGGCATTATGGAAAAAGCGCTGCAGCAGGACAAAGACATCATCGTTCTGATGGCCTCTTCGGAGTGCAGCGGAAGCTACAATACCGTCCGCATTGAAGCTGAGGCGCTGATGGAAGAGTACGAAGGCTCGCGTATTCACGTAATAGATACTTTCCTTGAATGCGTTCCGATCGCGCTTCTTACTATGAAAGGCGTAGAACTCAAAGAAGAAGGAAAAAGCTTTGACGAGATAGTCGATATTCTCGAAAAAAAGAAAAGCAAATTCAATATTCTTTTTGTCGTTGACGACCTCTCATGCCTTGTCAGGGGCGGAAGACTTTCACCCATCAGCGGCATGGTAGGATCGGTGCTCAATATAAAGCCCGTGCTTACTTTTGTTGGCGGAAAGATAGAACCCCTCATGAAGTGCCGCGGAAAAAAAGCTGCAAAGGCCGCTATCACCGAGATGCTGAAAGAGAAAAAGCTTGACAAAAAATACTTTGCCGGCGGCCACACCGTCAATTATGACGAGGCTCACGAATATGCCGAAAATCTCGCAAAAGAACTCGGTGTTGAGAACATGGGAACCTATGAGATCAATCCCACGATAGGCGCCCATACCGGCGGCGGAGCGTTTGGAATAGCCTACTGTGAAGCTGACGACTAAAAACCGCTTTGACCAAATTAGAAAGAGACCTTGAAGGTCTCTTTTTTGTATTTATAAATCATTAAAACTATTGCTTTTTGCTTTACCTCGTGTTATTATATCAAGGCTCAAAAAGACGCATTATCCAGTCTGCGGCACGGTGCCGCCGTTTGGCGGTCGCTAAGGACGAAAGATGTGCGCGAAGAAAAACCAAAAGGAGGACAATTTAATGAGCGTTATTTCCATGAAACAGCTTCTTGAAGCCGGTGTTCATTTCGGACATCATACAAGACGCTGGAATCCCAAGATGAAACCGTATATCTTCACGGAGAGAAGCGGTATCCACATCATCGATCTTCAAAAATCCGCACAAAAAGTAAACGAGGCTTACCAGGCTATCGCCGATATCGCGGCTGACGGCGGCATCATTCTTTTTGTCGGAACCAAAAAGCAGGCACAGGAAGCGATCGCTACTGAAGCTACCCGCTGCGGTATGTTCTATGTAAACCAGCGTTGGCTCGGCGGAACTCTCACAAACTTCAAGACCATTCAGACACGTATCGCGCGTCTTCGCAAGATCGAGGAGATGAGAGAAGACGGAACGTTTGACGTGCTTCCCAAAAAGGAAGTTGCTGCGCTTCAGAAAGAACTTGAAAAGCTTGAGAAAAACCTCGGCGGAATAAAAGACATGCGCCGTATTCCCGACGCCATCTTCGTAGTTGATCCCAAGAACGAGCATATCTGCGTTCAGGAAGCGCATACCCTCGGCATTCCGCTTATCGGTATCGCCGATACAAACTGCAATCCCGACGATCTTGATTACATCATTCCCGGAAACGACGACGCCATCAGAGCCGTAAAGCTTATTACTGCTACCATGGCCGACGCCATCATCGAGGCGAACCAGGGAGAGATGGAAGAAGTCGCTGAAGGAGCTGAAGAAGAGATCGAAGAGGCTTCCGAAGAGGAAACACAGGAGGAAGAATAATGGTTATTACCGCACAAATGGTTAAAGAACTGCGTGAGAAAACCGGCGCAGGCATGATGGAGTGCAAAAAGGCCCTTACCGCTACCGAAGGCGATATGGAAGCCGCTATCGGCTGGCTCCAGGAAAAGGGACTTGCCGCCGCACAAAAGAAGGCTTCCCGCATCGCGGCAGAAGGTCTTGTAAAGCTTCTTATCGAAGGCGACAAGGCAGTAGCTGTAGAAGTCAATTCCGAGACAGACTTTGTTGCAAAGAATGCCGACTTCCAGGAATACGTAGGACAGGTTGCCGCTCAGGCGCTTAATACTACTGCTGCCGACATTGACGCGTTTCTTGCCGAGCCCTGGAAACTTGAGCCGGAAAAAACCGTTGCAGAGGAGCTTTCCACCAAGATCAGCGTTATAGGAGAAAAGCTCTCCATTCGTCGTTTCGCAAAGATTGACGCCAAAGGCGGGATCGTTGTGGGATATACTCACGGCGGCGGACGTATCGGCGTTCTTGTAGAGTCTGAAGCAGAAAAGAACGAAAAGAATGAAGAGGCGCTTAAAAACATCGCCATGCAGGTTGCAGCGATGAACCCTCAGTTTATCAGCAGAAACGATATTTCGGATGAGGAGCTTGCAAAACTTAGACATATCACCATAGACAGCTCTCTCAATACTCCCGAATCTCTTCCGAAGCCCATCCTTATGAAGCTGATCGGACAGGCGGTTTCAGGATCGGTATGGTCCGCAGAAGATATTGCCATCTATGAGGAACAGAAGAACAATATGAATTATCTCTTCAACTTCCTCTCCAAAGAGGCAAAGGCTCAGATCGCCGCGCTTGCAATGGAAAGCAAAGACGAGATCGTCGCAGACAAGATTTTCGGCGGACTGGTTGAAGGCCGTATCGCAAAACAGATCAAAGATATTTGCCTTCTTGAGCAGGTCTATGTAAAGGCTGAAGACGGAAAGCAGACAGTTGCCAAATATCTTGAGTCCGTTGACAAGAATCTCACGATCAAGCAGATCGTTCGCTATGAAGTAGGAGAAGGACTTCAGAAAAAAGAAGAGAACTTTGCTGAAGAAG
>DFFO01000085.1 GCA_002369255.1 Lachnospiraceae bacterium UBA3774 | reverse complement strand
GTCGTTTAACATATCTTTTGCGGACGGCGTAAAAAACTCCTCGTGAAGCTCGGCATACTCAAAGAAAGCGTCAACAAGCCACATAACGGACGCGCCCCAAAACAGCCAGCACAAAAGCCCCGTCTTCATTTTCCTTGCTTTTTCATTCGAGTACCAAACGGCGGTACATATTACTGCCGCTATTACAGTTATCAGCAAAGTCATGGCTGCAGTTCCTCCTTATCCGGCAATTTTTCCTGACCTCGCCGCGTCAGGTCTTTTTTCCATTACGGATGATACTATGAGCATAACTACCCAGACAGCCGTAACAAACGCAGCCATAGTCACTCCGACGGTGGCCATCTCATGCAGCATTTCGGCAGCGTCCTGAGAATTTTCGGCAGCAGTCAAAAACGGGAACCAAGGCACTATCTCCCCGTGCCATAAATGCTCAAAGGCAAGAAGGACCGAGCCTCCCCATAAAAGATTTGTCAGCCATTTAAGCTTCTTTGAAAAAGGCGTCTTCGTTTCGATTTCCGTAAAAACCTGAGCTCCGCTCTCCTGAGTCTTCGCTTCCTCTTTCTTTTTGATGATCTTAGAAACCGCCGTAGTAACTACCGCTTCTCCGACCGGAACCAAAAAACATGCCATTTTTATTTACCTCCGTTTAAATTATCTCACATAAAAAATATGCCGCCTCTTTTGCAAAGAAGCTGCATACCTTCATAGTACGCATTATAAAAAAGTACGTTTGCGCTTGGCGCTTTTTGCCCGCTTCATGCGAGCTTTCCCGTGTATTTTACATTTTAAAAAAAAGAAAGTCAATACCCATGTCGCGATTTTGTTATCGCCCGGCGTGGGGCGGGTTTTCATGAGCGCATTTCCTTAAAACTATTTATCAAAAACAGGTTTTACGCTATAATGATCAGGTAATATATTCGAGGCTGCGACGTCAAAGAGAGGGTATCCGAATGAAAGATCTTTCTTTCACCGATTATGACAGTTATTTGTTCCACCAGGGAACCAATTATGAAGCATACAAAAAAATGGGAGCGCACGTCTGCACTCAAAACGGCGTAAACGGAACCCATTTTAATCTGTGGGCGCCAAACGCGCACGCCGTTACCGTGATCTGTGCACGGACGGGCTGGGAAAATGAAACGGCAGGAAAAATGTTCCTCACCGAAAACGGCCTGTGGGAATGCTTTATCCCGGGCGTCGGCGACGGCGACGCTTACCGCTACGTCATTATCGGCGCAGACGGAGTAAAACGCTACAAAGCCGACCCTTATTCTTTCCGCTCAGAAAAACGGCCGGATTCTGCCTCAATTGTCTGCGGTGAAAGCGCGTTTGTCTGGACTGACGGGGATTATACGCTTTGCCATGACGCCGGCAAAACGCTTTCCGACCCGATGGCGATCTACGAAGTTCATCCCGGCTCCTGGAAAAAACGCTTTGACGGTTATCACGACGGTGACGGTTTTTTAAACTACAGGGAGCTTGCCGACGAGCTTGCCGAATACGTAAATTATATGGGATATACTCACGTGGAGCTGATAGGTATCTGCGAACATCCCTTCGACGGTTCCTGGGGTTATCAGGTCACCGGATTTTATGCCCCTACGTCCAGATATGGCACACCCGATGACTTTCGATATTTTGTCAACAAGCTGCACGAATGCGGCATAGGCGTCATCCTCGACTGGGTTCCGGCGCACTTTCCCAAGGACAGTTTCGGCCTGGAGTGTTTTGACGGCACTCCTCTTTACGAATCCGCCGACCCTCTTTGTGCAGGATACCCGGAGTGGGGAACAAAGGCTTTTGATCACGGAAAGCCCGAAGTAAGATCATTTTTGATATCAAATGCTTTTTACTGGATAAATGAATTTCATATAGACGCTCTTCGCGTCGACGCGGTCGCGGCCATGCTCTACGTAAATTTCGGCAGAAACGAGTGGCGGCCGAATGTTTACGGCGGCACCGAAAACCTCGAGAGCCGCGATTTTCTAAAGCAATTAAATCACGCGATCAAAAGCCGCTCACGCGGATGGCTCGCCGCAGAGGATTCCTCTATCGTTCCCGACATCACAAAAAGCACCGATGAAGGCGGTTTCGGCTTTGCCTTCAAATGGAATATGGGCTGGATGAACGACACGCTAAAGTATATAAAGCGCGACCCTGTATATCGCAGATGGCATCACGGCGAACTCACTCACACATTCGATTATGCCTTTCTCGAAAACTTCATCCTCGTATTATCCCACGATGAAGTAGTACATCTGAAAAACTCTCTCGTAAACAAGGCTCCCGGCGGCATCGAAGACCGGCTCGGGACCCTGAAAACGCTTTATGCCCTTCAGTTTACTCACCCGGGCAAAAAGCTGCTTTTTATGGGGCAGGATTTTGCGCAGGAGCGGGAATGGTCCGAGCGGCGCGAGCTTGACTGGTGGCTGGCGGATGACTTCGGTCACAGGGACGTCATGCACTGCGTCCGCAATCTTCTGAAGGTTTACAGAGAGCTCCCCTGTCTGCACGATGATTCGGTGCGCGAGGGCAGCTTTGAATGGGTAAACAGGGACGACGCATGGAGAAACACCATCAGCTTTATAAGGCGCAGACCCGACGGCTATAAAGGCGCGGTCCTTGTGATCTGCAACTTTTCTCCGACATATTATGAAAATTACGCTGCCGGAGTTCCGACAGGTGGGGCGTATTTGCGTATTTTTTCCACGTA
Organism: Lachnospiraceae bacterium UBA3774; assembly: GCA_002369255.1. GTDB lineage: Bacteria > Bacillota > Clostridia > Lachnospirales > Lachnospiraceae > UBA3774. The sequence goes on along the minus strand of DFFO01000085.1, from coordinate 466 downwards.
TGATTCTTTGCCGGGCGGCGGCTCGCCCGAAGAACTCGGCGCGGTTCCCGCTCTCTTTTCGACTCCGGAGGAATGCGACGGGCGTCCTTTTCGGGTCACTTACAATCTTCGTCCCTTCGAGACGATAATACTGAAATTTCCCGATTAACAAAGGCTTTCAAGATATTTTTTTAACATTACTGTCTTTTATGAAGAATATGCGGCTTTGTGCTATTTTTTTAAATAAAAAATGGTCTTTTTTACTTATTTTTGATAGCTTTTGCGTTTGTTAATCATTCTTATCTAAACTTGTTTATAACCCTCTGATATGGTAAAAATAAGGTTGAATTTTTATTTTTACCCGGAGGGTTATTATGGCAAAATTACAAGCCGCCGCTGAGGCGCAGATCAGAGAGATATGCTCGAGATATACTGACGAGAACACTCCTCTGATGATGATTCTGAGCGATATCCAGAATGAATACGG
>DFFO01000004.1 GCA_002369255.1 Lachnospiraceae bacterium UBA3774 | reverse complement strand
AAAGCGTTATCGACGTCGAAAGAACAGCAGTTTGATTCCCACGCACCGCGAATGTTGCGATTGCTTTTTGTGAAATAATCTCGCAGAGGATTTATCTATAATGAAAAAACTAGACGTTCAATACAGAGTGCTTGGAATGATCTCCACCAACACATACTTTCTCATCAACAAAGAGACGCTGGAGGGGATAGTTGTCGACCCCGCCGACAGCGCCGAATATATAATGAAGCAATTTGAACTCCGCGGATTTCATCTTGCCGCGATTTTGCTTACGCACGGACATTTTGACCATATTTATGCTGCAAATTGTCTGCGCGAACTTTCCGGCGCGCCGATCTGCGCCTGCGAAAAAGAGCAGAGAATGCTTGGCGATCCGGAAATAAACCGCTCAGTCGTCTGGGCGGACGCCATGACCGTCAAAGCAGATCGCTTTTTTAAGGACGGAGAAAAAGTCTGCCTTGCGGGGCTTGATTTTGAAGTGCTCCATACCCCCGGGCATACGGAGGGGAGCTGCTGTTACTATTTTAAAGAAGAAGGCGTTCTGATTTCGGGAGACACGCTCTTTCGTGAAACATACGGGCGCACAGACCTTGAGACGGGTAGCCATTCCGAGATGATGAAATCGCTTCGTGAGAAGCTGTTTGTTCTTCCTCCCGACACGAAAGTTTTTCCGGGACACGACGCATTTACGACAATAGGGCACGAACTAAGCTTCAATCCGGCAGCTGCTGCGTTTGGGACGTAAGCCCTGCCGCTTCAGACAAAGGTGGCAAAACAGTAAAAACCTTCCCAAATGCCACCATCAATCCGCATAAAAAAGTGGCAAAACAGTAAAAACTCTTCAAAATGCCACCATCACTCCTCAAAAAAAGGTGGCAAAAGAGCAAAAACTCTTCAAAATGCCACTATCACTCCTCAAAAAATGGTGGCAAAAGAGCAAAAATTCTTCAAAATGCCACTATCGGCCAGTTTAAAATGGTGGCAAAATGATAAAAACATTCCAAAATGCCACCATCACTCCTCAAAAATAGGTGGCAAAACAGCAAAAACTCTTCAAAATGCCATCATCGGCCAGCTTAAAACGGTGGCAAAACATTAAAAACTTTCCAAAATGCCACCTTTGCGCTCAGCGCCGCCATCCAATAAAATTTTTAGTAATGGGCAAATTGTCATTTTTTGCCGAAAATACACATGTTATAATATATCCGTTAAAGGCGGGCAAGAAAATGCTCGTCTTTTTGTTGATCCGCAAGGATCTTTTTTTTGTGCTGAAAGCATATAAAAAGCATTTGCGCCAAAACAAGTAAAGAGCGAAGAAATCGGCAAAGAAAGGGAAATATGAGAATAAGACAATTAATAGAGAAGAGAGAAACAGAATTAAACGCCATGATAGGAAAAATCGAGAGGTTTCTTGAAAATGCCCCGGAGGGGACATTGTCCGCGATTGACAATAAAGGAAGGTATTGCGTCAGATATCCGGCGCGCAAAAACGACTCGGCAAACAAACCGCTGAAAAAGTACCTAAAAAAATCCGAAAAAGATCTGAAAAAAATGCTCGCTCTGAAGCTGTATTACAAAAGGCTGTATAATAGTCTGAATAATGAGAAAAAAGCATTGAAATACGTTATCAAAAACTACAAACCCGAGGAAAAATATGCCGCATACAGTAAACTTCCGGCCGCAATAAAAAACATGATTCCCCCGATTTACGAGCCGGTCGAAGAAAAGATCAGACGCTGGCAAAACGAACGCTATGAGGAGAAAACGACTTTTAGAGAAGGGAAGGTCTATGAATCTGCAAGAGGAGAAAAAATGCGTTCAAAAAGTGAAGTGATCATAGCAAACTATCTCGACAGATGCCCGGAGCTTGATTACCGCTATGAAAAACCACTGGTAATTCCCGGCATGGACAGGCCGATATTTCCTGACTTTACGATAATTAACAAAAAAACGGGAAAGATATATTATTGGGAACATTTCGGTATGATGAGCGATGAAAAATATGCGGAGGAGTTTATCCGCAAATACGGAATGTATCAAAGTGTTGGTATTCGCCCCGGGATAGATCTGATGATGACCTTTGAGAGCGAAGGGAAAGGGATCGATATGGGCATAATAAGAAAACAAATCAGATACATTCTTGAAGACGACAAAGCGTTATAAAAACATTTACAAACAATCAAATAAGAGAAAACTTCAATCAAATCTAATGGTTTCCATAATTCCCCAAAGATATATAATTAAAACAAATATGAAAAAATAGGGTTTCTGTAATCAACTTTCAAAAAGCCGGCTTTTTTGCGAGGCCTTATACGGATTTGAAACAGGAGTTTTTATGAACAAAAGAACGATATTTGTGATAATTTTTGCGGCGCTGTTGTTTGTACTTGTCCCGGCGACGGCAAAAGCGGACGAACACGACCACAACGGCTGGAGCGCATGGAGCAGCTCAACGACGCTTCCTTCTGCAAACGGTTCATATTATCTGACAAAATCAGTTAATTTGACCGAAACATATATATTGGGGACGGGAAAAAAGATAAACTTGTGCCTTAACGGTCACGATATTACCCAGACTTCTTCCGGAAACAGAGTCATTCTGATTCAGGGAAGCGCTGAATTAAATATTTATGATTGTTCCGGCACGCCCGGAAAAATAACCGGGGCAAATATTACAAATTCAAGTATGAACGGCGCGGGAATTTTTGTAAACGGAACCGCGACTCTCAATATGTACGGCGGAGAAATTACCGGGAACAGCTCTGTGGCCGGTGGCGGCGGAGCAGGTATCGGCGGCGGTACTTTCAATATGTATGGAGGAAAAATAACAGGCAACCTGGCGGTAAACGGCGGCGGACTGTACGTGAGAGCCTCCGCCCGGTCCGCGTTTAATATGTACGCCGGAGAAATATCGGGAAATACCGCCTCATCAAGCGGCGGAGCTATTGCGGTTGACGCAAATGCAGTAAACGCTTCAATAAATATTTTCGGAGGAAATATTTCCGATAATGCCGCGGCAACGGGCGGCGGCGCATATCTTCGCGCGGTGACGTTTTCAATGACGGGCGGCGAGATCAGCGACAATACAGCCTCTTCATACGGCGGCGGCATAAGAACCGCAGGAAACGCAATTGTAAATATCAGCGGCGCGTCGATCACCGGAAACAGCGGTTTAAGAGGCGGCGGGATCTCAATAGAAGCAACCGGAGATAAGGTAACGCTGAACAACGTTGCTATCAACGAAAACAAGGCGACCGGCACGGCTGACAGAGGCGGCGGCGGAATATATGTCAACGTCAATCAGTCGCTCGTCCTAAGCGGAATAATCAACATCACTCAAAACACTTTGGCGGGAAACCCCTCAAATCTTACAGTTGGCTACAACAGAACGGCGATAGAAAGTTCTCTTTCATCCGAATCAGTCATCGGAGTCAGCAATTACCCGGATGATTATAAAAACGTGATCTCATCTGTAACCGTAGAAAATCTGGATTGCTATATTGCGGACAGCAGTGAAAAAAGGCCGCGATATACTACAAATAGCCTGCTTGAGCTGGTAAGCTCTATCGAACATGCAAATACATCAGGATATACGGCATGCAGCCACGGCACGGCCGAGTGGAAAGCCTGGTCGCGCTCGGATTCCATCCCCTCTGAAAGCGGCTTTTATTATCTGACGCGCGATATTAATCTGACATCAACTCAGATAAGGGACGAGGGCAATTCCATTACCATATGTCTTAACGGGCACAACATCACGCAGACCTGGACTGCCACCCCGCGCAGACTGATAAACATATCAAACGGTACGGAGCTTCATATCTGTGATTGCACGGCCACGACTTTGAACGGAATCTATAGGGCCGGAAAGCTGACCGGAGGAAAGGCGTCAGCTTCTGCAAGCACGGGAGCCATCCTTGTAAACGGCGCTTCACTGTATTTGCATGACGGCAGAATCTGCGGAAATTCTTCCGAAGGAAATGCGGGAGCGATTGTTGTAAGCGGCGGCGGAAGCTTTGTTATGAGCGGAGGAGCCATTACCGAAAACACAGCCGTGACAAACGGCGGCGGAGTTTACGTATCGAGCGGCACGTTTACCATGACGGGCGGTAAGATCACTCAAAATGGCGCGGCGCTCGGAGGCGGTGTCTATGTGGCTGCGTCCGGAAGCGCGAATATAACCGGAGGATATATCGGCGAAAATACTGCCGAAAAAGGAAGCAACATTTTTGCCGACACGATAGCAGGCCAGGGAGAGTTTGGAATAGTTCGGATTGCAAACGCCGACCTTGTCAGCGGAAGATCGGGCGATATGGATCAGCGTCCGATCTGGAGCAGAGGTTTTATATTTATTGATGGCGTCCTTACGACAGGCGGTGAAAAAGTATATCAGGAAAGGACTGCGGCAAGACTCGAGTCCGTTCAGGGCATAGTTACGGATACTCTCACGGCCAGGCTTGTCGCAAGGATCGCTCCTAAGTCCGGCGAAGAAGTCACTTTGTATTATAACAACGGAATTCGGACCGTCACGGCAAAGGGATCGGCAATAAGCGCCGCGGAAGGATTTTTTACGTATGACGCCTCAGTAAACGTAAATCATATCGCAACTCCGCTTGATCTTACATTCAAATCTGGAAGCGCGACTATAAGCAAAAAAGCAGACTATACATTACTGGATTATCTCGGTGCGCTTGCGCAGCTTACGGGAGATAATGGTCTTTCATCCGCGCAAAAAACTTTTACGGCAAATCTCGTAGTCCTTGCCGACTGTCTCCAGCAATACGCAGACGGGATAGGTCTTGAAAATCCCGGGACAGCTATCGGAACGCTCCCCGTATGGGTAACGCAAAACATGACTGCCGGCGCATGTTCGGTAAACAACAAAAAAGTCACGTTTTTGCCGGACTCATCCGACAGGATTTTAAGGGCTGCGCTGAATATAACCGACAGAATAAATCTTTTCTTTAAATTCAATAAACAAAGTACAGGCATGGTCGCTGTCAAAAAGAACGGATATTTGCTGACCGAAGGCACTGATTATATTCTTTCCGGAAATACGGTAACGATAACCAGGCTTTCGCCCAGAGATTATTCTGCGGTTTATACAGTTTCGATCATTTCCGAAGACGGAAAAACCACACTTTGCAGCGCGGATTACAGCGTTTATTCATATTGTACGGCGCAGGCGGGTCACAGCAGCGGGATCGTAAGAAATCTCGTGTCGGCAATATACAATTACGGCGCTTCCTCTGCTGGGATTGACGAAGAGCTCATTGCGCTTTATACCGCTTCGGACCTCGAAAAACTTCGGACAAATCCGTCGGCGGGGTATATTCTGGAAGCGGATATCGATCTTGAAGGCGCAGACTGGAAACCCGTGGATTTTTACGGAGTATTGAACGGAAACGGTAAAACGATCTCAGGTTTTAACATTGCTACCGCCAATTCCGAAAGCGCGCAAGGATTTTTCGGAACGTTGTCGGAATTTGCCAGGGTTACCGGTCTTACTTTAAAAGAATTCAGTATAACGGCCGCAGGAGGTGTTGATTACGCCGGTGGAATTGCGGGCATCAACAAGGGAATTATAGAAAACTGCACCGTTGGCGCCGACGCAAAGAGCGCATTGGTATCGACCGGCCGAAGATATGAGGTTATCGGAGAGTGCGACGCGAGCAGCATTGCTGTTTCCGGAAGCACTACCGCGGCGGGGGCAATATGCGGCAAAAATACCGGCAGCATTACGGGAGTTTGCAGCTATCTGACCCTTTATACGGACAAGCAGGGTCTTTGCGGAGAAAACAGCGGAACTGTCCGTGGACTGTATAGGGACACCTCGAAAAGCAGCGAAAAGCTTTCTCAGACTGCAAAGGACATGAGGCAGACGATAGTGGATCATATGGCGGCCATGGGAAGCATCGAGTGGATCCCTGTCAAAAATATGTATTTTACTTCGGCATATTCGGGAACCGTTACGACCTACGAGGCAGGTGTGGTGCAGTACGGCCTTCCTTATACGCAAAAGTACGGTTCTCTTGAAAGAATGCAGTATTGCCTGACGGAAGACGGACACGTTCAAAGCTGGCTCCCTTCATACAGTGACGCGGCGGCCGAAGCATACGGCAGCGAAGTGGCTCCATGGGACGTATATTTGGGCAACGACTGCTCAGGAGCCGTTTACTGGTCATGGACGAAAGTTTGCTCGTCCGTATCGTTCGGAGTAACGGGGCAAATGGTTCCTGCGGAGGAAAACTTAAGATATGGTGTACTGGCGCTCGGCGGATATCAGGCAAGCAGCACTATTACACTGGACGTTATTGCTGAAAACACCCCCGAAGTCATGGCGGAATGCCTTGCTCTTTTGCAATACGGAGACGCGATCGTACAGAAAGATCCGGACGCAGGGCACGCCAAGCTCGCGGCTCGTGACGCCATGGTCATGAGAGATGAAAACGGTGTTATCAATCTGGACGCCAGCTATTTAGTCACGCATGAACACGGTGTAGGCAAGGGAAGCAGCGGAAAGAACAGCACGTGGCAGCTCAACGGAAAAAACACGTTCAGAGCGCTTCTAAGAGACGGATATATACCGCTTACCTGTAGCGAGCTGTTAAACGGCGAGCCTGCAGAGGCGAGCATTACGCCCTCAGGAATCACCGGACCTTTTACGGGAAATGTGAGATCAAATTACAGAATCATATCCTCGACTATGGAAATGGTAAATGCCGCAACGGGAAAGAGCTATGAAAGCGTTAATTTTACTGCTCTTGATACCGACAGGTTCAAGGACGGCCCGAGCGACGGTCATGCCAGAACCACGGTAAGAACCGTATATCCTTCAGCACATGAAGCCGACTTTGCAGATCTTCCTTCGGGAGACTACAACTATTCACTGAAGGTTCTTCTTTCAAACGGTAAGAGCTATACGGTAAAAATAGGCACTTATACAAAAGGATGATAAATCCGGCGCGCAAAAATAAAAAAATAAAAATTAGCACTTTTATTTCTTGCCCGAATATGATATCATCACACGAGTGAAACCTTTAAATCGGTACGAGATACCGGCAAGGCGGCAAAGAAAATATAAGCATTATTACGCCTTGTCATATTCTGACGAGGCGTTTCTTTTTTCGAAGGGAGAACAACAATGGAAGGAAAAATAATAGTGGACGCTCCGACCATGATGCGCACTTTAGCAAGATTATCCCACGAAATCATTGAAAAAAACGCGGAAAAAGAAACAATATATCTTGTCGGTATAAAACGCCGCGGAGTTCCGCTTGCAAAGCTGCTTTGCGAAAATATCAAAAAATTTTCCGATATGAAAGCGGTACTCGGAGAACTTGATATTACCCTCTACCGCGACGATCTCTCGGAAAAATATGAAGATCCGAAGGTAAGCGAAACCAATATAACATTCGACGTAAACGGAAAACATATCGTCCTTGTTGACGACGTGCTTTATACCGGAAGAACCGCCCGTGCCGCTATGGACGCCATCGTTTCCATGGGAAGGCCGGCGAGCGTACAGCTTGCGGTCATGGTGGACCGCGGACACAGAGAGCTTCCCATCAGCGCAAATTATGTCGGAAAAAACATTCCGACGTCCAAGGAGGAGTTCGTGAGCGTAAAGGTTGAAGAGTACGACGGTGTTTACGAGGTTGAATTAAACAAAAAACAGTAAGCAATGGGGCGTTGGCCTCACAAAATAAAAATCATTTCGAGGGAGGAAGTATCTTATGAAATTAGTTTACGACGTAGCAGATAAGCCGAAGACCGGCCAGATCATTCTGTTCGCCCTGCAGCAGCTGCTTGCGATCCTCGCAGCTACTATTGCCGTTCCTGCGATCGTAGGAAACGGAATGAGCCAGGCGGCGGCGCTTTTCGGAGCCGGTGCGGGAACACTTGTTTACGTTCTCTTTACCAAGGCGAAAAGCCCCGTATTTATCGGCTCATCGTTTGCTTTTATCGGCTCGATGGCAGCGGCTTTTGCGGGCGCGGTTTCGGCACAGGCCGGTTTTGCGGGAATCTTTATCGGTGCGTGCTTTGCAGGTCTTGTATATGTAGTGATCGCTGTTATCGTAAAGATAGCGGGAACAGGCTGGGTATCGAAATTCATGCCCAAGCAGGTTATCGGACCTACCGTTGCGATCATCGGACTTTCGCTTGCAGTTAACGCAGTAGGCGATCTTCAGAAAGTAATCACCGTTGATGAAACAGTAGAGACGGTTCCTTATTTTGCAATTATCGTCGGTATTTTCACACTTCTTGTCGTTTGCATCTCTTCAGTATACGGCACCAAATCCATGAAGCTCATCCCGTTCATTATCGGTATCGTAGCGGGATATGCGCTTGCAGCTATCTTTACCGTGATCGGAAAAAGTACCGGAAACGCTTCAATGATCCTGTGCGACTTCTCCGTATTTGAAAACATGAAGATATTTGAAGTACCTGACTTTACCTTTGTACATGCCATTGAGGGCATCAAAGAGATCGACGGCTCTTATATCGCCTCCGTAGCGGTTGCTTTCGTCCCCGTTGCTTTTGTAACCTTTGCAGAGCACCTTGCGGATCACATGAACATCTCCACGATAATCGAAAAGAACCTTATTGAAGAGCCCGGTCTTCACAGAACTCTTCTCGGAGACGGTGTCGGAAACATGGTCGGCGCTCTCTTCGGCGGCTGTGCCAACACCACCTACGGCGAGTCTATCGCATGCGTAGCAGTTACTAAAAACGCGTCCGTTATCACCATCATCTGTGCGGCTGTTATGGCGATCCTTATTTCCTTCTTCGGCCCGTTCGTGACGTTCCTCGGATCGATCCCGACCTGCGTTATGGGCGGCGTATGCATGAGTCTTTACGGCTTTATCGCTGTATCGGGACTTAAGATGATCAAGGACGTTGATCTTGACGACAACAGAAACCTCTTTGTAGTATCAGTCATTCTCGTTTCCGGTATAGGCGGACTTTCGCTCACGTTCGGAAAAGTTACGATCACGACTGTTGCTACCGCGCTTATCCTCGGAATCATCTTCAATATCATCCTTTCCGGGAAAAAGAAAAACGCGTAAGCCGGATATTCGGATATAACACTTGCGGCGGCGCATTTTGCGTCGCCGTTTTTATGTGACTTTAATCTTTCGGGCAAAATCTACGCGCAAAATCAAAGTATCAATTTTGTGACACAAAGACAATCATTTTTGGAGGTTGACAGTCTTTACTGCCCGTGGTTATAATCCCGTATGAATGAGGCAGCCTGAAAAGACTGCTTGTATAGTCACCAAAATCGATAATAATAATATCGAAAGCGTTGTTAACGAATAAAAAGAGGTTTTAAATGCAGAAAAACAACATTACCAGAGCTACGCTCGGCAGACTGCCGATGTATCTTGAGTATATTAAAGCAAACGTTACCGCCGAAACGACATCCGCCACCGAGATCGCAGGCAGCCTTGGCATAGGCGAGGTGACGGTAAGAAGAGATTTGAATCTCGTCTGCGGCCAGGGCAGGCCGAAGGTGGGATATCCCGTAAAAGCTCTGGTTGCCGCGCTTGAATCGGTGCTCGGCAAAAACAAGCTTATTCCCGTTGTGGTAGTGGGCGCCGGAAAGCTCGGAAGAGCGCTCCAAAATTATGACGGGTTTAAAAAATACGGCCTTGAGATAGTCGCCGCATTTGACAACGACGACGAAAAGACCGGCGTGCAGAGCAAAAACAAGCCCGTATATCTTATGAAGCAGCTGTCGGGATTTTGCAAAAGAAACGACGTGCATATCGGGATCATCACCGTTCCTACGCAGACTGCGCAAAATGTCTGCGACAAAATGATAAAGTGCGGAATAACCGCGATTTGGAACTTTGCACCGTGTCCGCTTACCGTTCCGGAGGGCGTGACCGTCAGAAACGAAAACCTTGCCCTGTCGCTGGCGCATCTTAATATGGTCGCGTCCGGCAAATAAAGCCCTTCCAAACTTGACATAATCTTACTACAATGTATAATGAATTGAGTTATTATTTTAACAAGTCGTGGCGTTGGGGCAGAGGCTTGTTCTGATGCCGACTTAATAACTCATTTTTCATTTGTGCTTTCATAATGAGCCGTTTTGTTAAAATAAAACAAACGGTTCTTTTTTTAAAAAAGGAGGGAATATGAGAAGTTTAAACGGATTCATTCTCCCGGAGGATTTTCTTATCGGGACTGCCAATTCCGCTTTCCAATCGGAGGGCGCGTGGCAAAGAGAAGGTAAGAGCGAAAGCATCATGGAGCATTATGCAAAAGAATTTGCCGGAAAAGTGCCCCCGTATCTTTCCGAGCTTGATAAGGACGTTGCAAAAAGACAGGCAAGACAGGTTTACTCGACGGATCTTCCCGACAGAGGCTGTTTTTTTTATGACAATTATGAGGCTTATATCGAAGACATGAAAAAAACGGGCCAGAACGTTTATCGTATGAGTCTGGCTTGGCCCCGGATCATCCCGACAGGAACCGGAGCGGTAAACATTTCGGCGATCGAATATTATGACAGAGTTATAAACAAGCTTATTTCATGCGGCATTACGCCGTTTGTAGATATATACCACTGGGATCTGCCCCAGTGCCTCATGGATGAGGGAGGTTTTTCAAATCCCCGGTTTCCGGAGTGGTTTGAAAACTATGCAAGAGTATGCTTTGAACATTTCGGCGACAGAGTAAAGCTCTGGAGCACCTTTAATGAATCCGCTATCAGCATTACAAACGGATATATTACACGCCGGTTTCCCCCGTTTATCAAAGACGTAAAAAGGGGACATGAGGCTTCTCTCAACGTTATACTGGCGCATTATCGCGCAGTCCGTCTTTACAAGTCAATGAATCTCGGCGGAAAGATCGGAGCTGTAAACTGCATTACGGACGTAACTCCCGCCGGTATGAACTGGGATGATATCGGAGCGGCGGAGCGCCAGACACAGAGAAACTACGACTGGTGGACCGAGCCGATGCTTAAGGGCACCTATCCGGAGCAGCTTTTCCGCGAATGCAGTTATATCCGGGATACTATGCCCGAGGGCTATCAGCAGCGTATGGACAAAGAATTTATACCGATGGATTTTATCGGGATAAACTATTACGTGAGCGGCAGGACTGTCTATCTGCCTGATTCGCCGCTGCTTTCAAAGAGAGTCGAGAGCTTTTATTCCGCGCCCGGACAGGCTTTTGCGCCGTATCCTCCGGGACTGTTTGACGTCGTACAGTATACAGCGGACCGATATGACAATCCGGAAATGTATATTACGGAAAACGGATGCGCGCTTCGCAATCAGAATGACCCGGAAAAAGAATGCGACGACGAGGAGAGGATCACCTATATCCGCGAGCATCTGAGAATGGCGGCGAGAGCCATCCGCTGCGGTTACAACCTCAAGGGCTATATGTACTGGAACGACGCGGATTCATACGAAGAGCTCGACGGTTACAATCTGCGCTTCGGTCTTACCTGGGTAAATCATGAGACGGGCGAGAGGCGTTGGAAAAAGAGCAGATACTATTTTTCCGAAATATGCAAAAGCCATCTCGTAAACTAAAAAAGGCGGCGTGATATGGGAGAGGAAAAAGCAAAAAAATTTGAATATAAAT
>DFFO01000082.1 GCA_002369255.1 Lachnospiraceae bacterium UBA3774 | reverse complement strand
GGTTCGAATCCCATCCTCTCCGTATGACAAACCCCGGAAGTCACGTATTTGGATGCTTTCGGGGTTTGTGTTTTATCCTCAAATAATATCAAAAAAAGGAGCATGAATATGAAGTACGGGGAGTCCGCGTTTGACGTTTTATATCTTCTTATGGCCATGGTTTTCGGCGTTTTGATGCTGAAAAAGGCGCGTTCAAAAACACAGCGCCTTATGGGCGCGGCTGCGCTGATCCTCGGGATCGGTGACGCTTTTCATCTTGTGCCGAGAGTGCTTAAATATTTTATTGAAAGCGATTTTACGGCGGCGCTTGGAATAGGAAAGCTTGTGACGTCGGTCACGATGACGATATTTTACGTTATCATCTATCATATCTATCTTGGCTACTACAGCGAAAAACCGGACAAAACAGTCACGCTGTGCGTATATTTGCTCGCCGCTGCCCGTATCGCTATCTGCCTTTTCCCGCAAAACGGCTGGATCCGCAACGAAAGCGGCATACTGTGGGCAGTGCTGCGAAATATTCCGTTTGTTTTACTCGGAATACTTATTGTCATACTTTTCTTCAAAAAAAGAAACGAGGAAAAGCGCTTTGCAAGGATATGGCTGTATATCACGCTTTCGTTTCTCTTTTATATCCCCGTGGCTGTATTTGCGGGAGCGTTTCCCATTCTCGGAATGCTGATGCTTCCCAAGACTGTCTGCTACGTCCTTATCATAATAGCCTTTTATAAAAGCTTTAGCCTAAAAAGTTAATATATTCCATGATCCCGAAAAATGCGTCCGCAAAGGCAGTTGACGTACAGGTTTGTTGTCGCGGCATACCGGGTGCAATAAATCATATTAAATGATCCCTGTACATTTTCCGAGCACGCGTCCGATGGGCGCGTTTATTTCAAGGTCATTTTCAGGATCAAGAAGATATGGGAGATGGTCGCGGTTTATGATCACAAGGTGCTTCCCTCTGAAATAATGAATATATGACGCCGCGGGATAAACCGTCAGGGAAGTTCCGCCAATGATCAGCAAATCGGCGCGGGAAATGGCTTTGATCGCACCTTCCACCGCCTCGCCGGGCAATTGCTCCTCATAAAGAGTGACGTCGCATCTGATGATTCCTCCGCAATCACAGCGGGGGATTTTTTCTTTTGACTCATAAATATGATTAGCCGGATAAGGCTTTCCGCAGCGCATGCAATAATTGCGGTTTGTAGTTCCGTGTATTTCGTAAACGACTTTACTGCCGGCTTTTTGGTGAAGACCGTCGATGTTTTGCGTAACTACCGCTTTGAGCTTCCCCGCTGCTTCGAGCCTGGCAAGCGCCAGGTGGGCGGCGTTGGGAGCTGCTTTACGGGCGTCCATTTTTTGTCTGTAAAATTCAAAAAACACCTCGGGTTCGTTGACAAGACAGCTGTGACTGAGCAGATATTCGGGATTGTATTTGTCAAAACGGATATCATGCTGATTATAAAGGCCGTCTTTGCTGCGAAAATCAGGAACGCCGCTTTCGGTGGAAACGCCGGCTCCGCCGAAAAAAACGATATTATCGCTTTGTGATATGAGGTTCTTTAGGGTTTCGATTTTTTTGTCTGAAAAATTTTCGCTCATTTTGCTATAAGTTCGGTCAGTTTTTTGCCGAAAAAGAAATCATGGACCATCTTATCAAACTCAGACCACATCGGGAGAGTCTGACAGTCGGCCGCTCTTGGGCAGGTATTTTTGTCGCCGAGAAGACAGGCGACGCTTGCAAGAGGCCCTTCAGTCAGCTCAAGGATCTCGCCGACGGAGTATTCTTCGGGCTTTCTGCAAAGTCTGTAGCCGCCGCCTTTTCCGCTGATGCCAAAGACAAGCCCCCCGGAAACGAGATCTCTGACAATGATCTCAAGATATTTTTTTGAGATGCCCTGTCTTTGCGCAATATCTTTTAGGGGAATATAATTACCGTCTGTATGCTCCGCAAGATCAGTCATTATGCGGAGAGCGTAGCGTCCTTTTGTAGAGATCATTTTGGCCTCCTTCTTATATTGCCTATTATATAACAGGGTGAATAAATTTTAAAGATGATTTTATACCTATTGACATAGTAGGTAAATATGAATATAATCAAGGCGTATTATGAAGGGAGGAACAAAGTTGGACAAAATATATCTTGATAATGCCGCTACCACGAAGATGTCAGAGGCTGCGATAAAAGAAATGACGCGCTGCATGAATGATTATTACGGAAATCCGTCAAGCCTTTATACAGTAGGACAGCAGGCAAAGGAGATAATAGAAAAAGCACGCGAGGAGATAGCAGGGGTGATAAATGCTTCTCCGAAGGAAATATATTTCACCTCGGGAGGAAGCGAAGCCGACAATCAGGCTATAATCACAGCGGCAGCTATCGGAAAACGCAAAGGGAAAATGCATATCGTCACTTCGGCCATTGAGCATCACGCAGTGCTGCATGCGCTCAGGCGTCTGAAAAACGAGGGCTTTGAGATTACGGAGCTTCCTGTTTCAAAAGAAGGAATTGTAAATAAAGAAGACGTCAAAAAAGCGATCAGAGACGATACCTGTCTGGTCACTGTAATGTATGCGAACAACGAGATCGGCACTTTGCAGCCTGTCTCTGAAATAGGCGCGATATGTAAGGAAAAAGGCGTTTTGTTTCATACCGACGCCGTACAGGCGGTGGGACATGTTCCGATTGACGTCAAAGCTGAAAATATCGACATGCTTTCGGCTTCCGCACACAAGTTTCACGGGCCGAAGGGTATAGGTTTTTTGTATGTTAGAAAAGGCATAATCGTTTCAAACCTCATTGAGGGCGGCGCACAGGAAAGAGGAAAACGCGCCGGAACCGAGAACGTGCCGGCAATCTCCGCTATGGCGGTCGCACTTAAGGAAGCGGAGGCAGGTATGAAGGAAAATGCAAAAAAGCTCACTGCTCTTCGCGATTATCTGATAAAAGGCCTTAGCGGTATCCCGCACAGTGCGCTGAACGGCGACGCAAAAAAGCGTTTGCCCTCAAACGTGAATTTCTGCTTTGAAGGAATTGAGGGAGAGTCGCTGCTCCTGCTCCTTGACGACAAAGGTATCTGCGCTTCGTCCGGCAGCGCCTGTACTTCCGGCTCGCTTGACCCGAGCCACGTACTGCTTGCTATAGGCAGAGTCCATGACGTTGCACACGGCTCTCTGCGGCTTTCTTTGAGCGAAGAGACCACAAAAGAGGAGCTTGACGCGGCGATAAAGGCAGTAAAAGAAACGGTCGAATATTTGCGCGGTTTTTCTCCGGTATGGAGAGATTTAAACGCCGGAAAACTGCAGTTTATTTTATGATAGCGGAGGATCAGATATGGCTTTATATAGTGAAAAAGTAATGGACCACTTCAGAAATCCGAGAAACGTGGGCGTGATAGAGGACGCGGACGCGGTCGGCGAGGTAGGAAACGCAAAATGCGGCGACATCATGAAGATGTATTTGAAAATCGACAATGATACCGTCAGCGACGTAAAGTTTGAAACTTTCGGGTGCGGAAGCGCGATCGCTTCAAGCTCGATGGCGACTGAACTGATAAAGGGTAAGCCGCTTTCAGAAGTTCGCAAGCTGACCAACAAAGCAGTAGCAGAGGCACTTGACGGACTGCCCGATTACAAAATGCATTGTTCCGTACTTGCCGAGGAGGCTATTCACGCTGCGCTCGATGATTATGAGAGCAGGACGGGCAAAAAAACCGAATAGAGGTCTTGGCTAAAAAATTAACTTCCGCAGCTTTATTTTTGCGCAGCGATATCATATAATCGAAAAAAACGCAGGAGGCAAATATGGACAACAACGCAATCTACAAATTTTCCTACGGGCTTTTCGTACTCACCGCAAAAACGGGCGACAGGCAAAACGGCTGCATTACCAATACGGCGATCCAGGTAACGGACGATCCAAAACGTATTGCATTTGCAGTAAATAAAACAAATTATACCCATGAAATGCTTGTCAAAACGCGGGAGTTTAATATATCTATCCTCAGCGAAAAGGCTGATTTTGATCTTTTTAAACATTTCGGATTTCAATCCGGGCGTGACGTTGATAAATTCGACGGCTTCACCGACTGCGCTCTGTCAAAAAACGGCATAGCATATATCACAAGAGGAACAAATGCTTATATCTCAGGAAAAGTAATCTCCGAAACAGATCTTGGAACGCATACGCTTTTTATCTGCGACGTTACCGATATGGAGGTGCTTGATGAGGCGCCGTCGGCCACGTATGAATATTACCGGAATAATATAAAAGAGCAGCCAAATCCCGCTAAGGAAAAGCAGGAAGGAAAGCCTGCGTGGCGCTGCAAGATATGCGGTTATATTTATGAGGGTGAAGAGCTCCCTGAAGATTTCATCTGTCCCTGGTGCAAGCATCCGGCTTCCGATTTCGAAAAAATATATATTTAAAAAGCCATGCAATACAGAAACGATAAAAACAATAATGCTGTTTCCGTGCTCGGTTACGGCTGCATGCGCTTTTCGCGAAAGGGGACCGGTATAGATCTGGAAAAGACCGAAAAAGAAATTATGGCCGCATATGGCCTTGGTGTAAACTATTTTGATACAGCCTATCTTTATCCGGGCAGCGAAGACGCGCTGGGAATCATCCTTGAAAAAAACAAAATCCGCGAAAAAGTCAATATTGCCGCAAAGCTGCCGCAGTACCTTCTGAAAAAAGCCGGTGATATTGACAGGTTTTTTGATGAAGAAAAAAGAAGACTTCGCACGGATTATATCGATTATTATCTGATGCATCATATTACGGATTTTTCGCAGTGGGAGAGGTTGAAACACTTCGGCATCCTTGACTGGATCTCTCGAAAAAAAGCAACCGGCGAAATCAGAAATATCGGTTTTTCATATCACGGGAATACGGAAGGCTTTGTCAGAGTGCTTGATGACTTTGACTGGGATTTCTGCCAGATACAGTACAATTATATCGATATCGGCTCGCAGGCGGGTGAAAGAGGCCTAAGGGCTGCGGCGGCAAAAAACATCCCTGTAATGATCATGGAACCGCTCAGGGGGGAAAGCTCGTTGACAAGCTCCCCCAAAAGGCAAAAACACTGATTGCGCAAAAAATGAGCGGCGCACCTGAAACGGAGACCGGAAAAGCGGCGCAGCTGGCTTTTAAATGGCTTTGGAATCAGCCGGAAGTGACCTGCGTATTATCGGGGATGAACAGCCTTTTGATGGTCTCGGAAAACTGCGATGCCGCAAAAAACGCCGTGCCAGGCTGTCTTACCGCGGACGAAGAAGCTCTTATTTCGGAGATAAAGCAGATAATATCCGAAACGGAAAAAGTCGGATGTACGGGCTGCAGATACTGCATGCCGTGCCCAAAGGGAGTGGACATCCCCGGAATATTTCACTATTACAATATGATGTATTCGGACAGTAAATGGACGGGCAGATCGGAGTATGCGCAGACAAATGCGCTGCGGATCGAGCCTGCCTATGCGTCGCTGTGCGTCGGCTGCGGAAAATGCGAGTCGCACTGTCCTCAACAAATACCTATCAGGGAAAAGCTAAAAGAAGCGGACAAAGCGCTCAGACCTTGGCCTTACAAGGTCGCAGCCGGAGCCGTGCGAAAATTCATGGTAAGATAATAATAACACGCAGGCTTTTTTCGCGTGTTGGTTTTGCTGTTGGTTTTTGTGCTTTTGCTGTTTGCCTGTCGTTTTTTGCAAATCAAAAAGCCCCGAAACTGTCTGTTTCAAAGGGCTTTTGTGATAGTGGGCACTAAGGGACTCGAACCCCTGACC
>DFFO01000036.1 GCA_002369255.1 Lachnospiraceae bacterium UBA3774 | reverse complement strand
CAACTGCGGGGAAGTAGTTCTTGGGCACTACGCCGCCTACGATATGTTCTTCAAATACGTAAGGAGTCTCAAGATCTCCCGAGGGCGAGAATTCGATAGTAACGTCTCCGTACTGACCGTGTCCGCCGGACTGTTTTTTGTGCTTGCCCTGTACCTTTACCGTGCCGAGAATGGTCTCGCGGAAGGCAACTTTGGGCTGCTCAAGCTCGATATCGACTTTGTAGCGGCTCTGAAGCTTTGATACGACTACTTCGAGCTGCGTATTGCCGATACCGTAAAGGAGCAGCTGACGGTTTTCCTTGTCATTTACGCTCTTTAAGGTAAGATCTTCTTCCATAAGCTTTGAAAGAGCGCTGGCAACTTTATCTTCATCGCCTTTGTTTACGGCTCTGTATGCCATATAAGTATAGGGCACTGAAATATCGAGCGCATCATAAAGTACGGGAGCGTCTTTTGTGCCGAGGCTGTCGCCGGTAACAGTATAGGAAAGCTTTGCGATAGCGCCGATATCGCCGGCGTGAAGCTCGCTTACTTCCATAGCGTCTTTGCCGCGCAGAACGTAAAGCTTCGCGATCTTTTCTTCTTCGTCTTTGTTTACGTTAATCATAGTGGAATCGCCCTTTAAAACGCCGGAGCAAACCTTAACGAAGGAATATTTTCCGATGAAAGGATCGATAAGGGTCTTGAACACTCTGGCGGTAACGGGCTTTGATCCGTCATAGTTTGCCTCGAATTCGGAATCGTTCTTGGTATTCTTGCCGGTGATCTTAGCTGCGCAGGGTGCGGGCATATAATCGGCGAGCGTATCAAGAAGCATCTTTCCGCCGTTGCCGTTTATTCCGGTTCCGCAAAGAACGGGAACGATATCTCCGGCGCCTACGCTGACCGGAAGTGCGCCATGAATCTCATCAGAGGTAAGCTCTCCCGCGTCGAAATATTTTTCCATGAGCTCTTCGTCATTTTCCGCAACGGCTTCCATAAGCTCGCCGCGTACTTCCTCAAGAAAATCGTTTAAGTCTGCGGGGATATCGCATTCGGCGCAATTGCTCTTGTCCGTGAATTTGTATCCCTTTAAATCAACAACGTTTACGTATCCGACGAATTTTTCGCCTTCGCGTATCGGAAGGTGGAAAGGAGCGATCATAGTGCCGTAAAGGCCCTCGAGCTGCTCTATGGTATTGCGGTAATTGGCATTTGCGTCGTCCATATTGGTAACGAAGATAAGTCTCGGCAGATTGAAGCGGTTGCAAAGCTCCCATGCTCTCTGAGCGCCGACTTCAACGCCGGATTTGGCATTGACAACGATAACTGCTGCTTCGGCTGCAGTCAGTGCTTCTTCAACCTCACCCACGAAGTCCAGACGTCCGGGAGTATCAAGGAAATTGAATTTGATGCCATTGTATTCGATCGGCACAACGCTGGTGCTCAGCGACGAAACTCTTTTGATTTCTTCCTTGTCAAAGTCGCTGATGGTGTTTCCGTCCTCGACCTTTCCCATACGGGTGGTGATTCCGGTTATATATGCAAGCGATTCGATCAGAGTAGTCTTACCCGCTCCGCGATGTCCAAGAATAGCGATGTTTCGGATGTTTTTAGTTTCATAAGACTTCATAGATGTTTCCTCCTGTATAGACGGTGAGAGCCGCCCGAAAATATTAGCCAATTTATTTTACTAAATATACAAAGGTAATGCAACAAGAAAATGTGCTTAAAACACAGTATAAAAACGAGCGACGCGGCGTCAGCGCGTACCCGTCGAAGACTCGGAAGCGACAGTGGTTTCTTTTGACGCGGACGAAGACTCTGCTTCTGTTTCCTTCGGCTTCATCCCTTTATGAACAGTTGCCTGCGAAGGCATATAGTAGTCTTCATGAAGCGTGGTGCGGGAAACTTCCCTGCCGTCTTCATAGACGATCTTTACAAGATGGGACCAGACTTCGTCATGGGTGGTTCCGATCTTTTTTGTTTCTCCGACGTAAAGATCGTAGTCTTCTACCGTCTTTTCGGAAGAAACAATGCGCTTGTCCGTAACGCTCTCATATTTGACCGAATGAGACGCGCTGCGGTATTCGGTACCGTATATTCTGAAAGTAACCTCATGTCCGTCGGTTTCGCCGCTGATAAAAACCGGATTTTTAAGATTGTTTGTAAACACGAGATCCTTTGACCCGGTCGCGATCGCCGCATCAAAGGAAGGATCCACGTATGATACCAAAAGCGAGTGATTCTGTCTTCTGTCGATCTGAAGCTCACTGCGCAAAAGGGCATTGTATAAGGTAGAGGCGACCTGACATACGCCGCCGCCGATCGCGTCTTCAAGCTGACCATTGACATACTGTCCTCCGGTGGCATATCCGTTCTCCGCAATCCTCTCCTTCATCATATCGCTGGTAGATACCGACTCCCCCGGCATCAGGATCTTGCCGTTTATGTAGGCTGTCGCAACCTCGATATTGATGCAGCGTTCTGTCCTTTCGCTGTCGTGTTTGAGATACGTCGTGGTATAAGAGCCCAGCAGGTCGTGTATTGAGGAAACGGCCTGCGTAGTGATGGAAGGTTCTTTGTCATACATCGAAGCGGTCACGCTAAGAGCGTTGTTGCCTTCGTGATTGTAAAACGCCTCAAGTATCAGGCCGACGGTGCCTGCAACGTTTACGACCCTGCCGCTTTTGCCGGCAGTAACGACAAACTCCCCGTCCCTGCGTGAGAGCGAAGCGTCCACAGGCGCAACATCTATCTGCTCCGCCTGGTTTTTGACAAATGACTCGACTTCATTTCTGTCGAGGTTTTTTGAAATTTCAATATGAAAAGGCTCCGCAAAAAGCGATTTTTCAGTTTTGTACCGCTGTATCGGCCCGCCGCCAAGACCAAGCGTTATGGCCTGATTTATCGCGCTGTTTATCCCCCAGCTGACCCCGAATCTGTCGAGCGAGGTAACTACGGTTTTTCCGTCGAATACGACTTCTACAGTCTGGTTTTCCGGTTCTTCATAGGCGGACTCTATCAGATCTCTTGCCTCGGATTTTTTCATGCCGCCAACGTCTTTCCCACCGATAAAAATACCTTGTGGAATGACCGAGTCGCCCTCGTATGCGTCATCATCGTAAACAAAAGAAAAATCGACTTTTTCAAAAACCGGTTTTTTTGCCGTAATAATGACAATGCCCACTGCCAGAACAATGAGGGCAGCGAGGCATATCATCAGGCCTTTATGTGATTTTTGTTTTTTTCTTCTTGACGTTGCCATACAAAGAGAAATTATAGTTTATCCGTTTTAAAAATTCAATCATTAAAAATGCTCAGGAAAGCTTTTGTCCTCTCTGATTTCGGATTGCTTATAACTTCGTCCGGCGAGCCCTCTTCCACG
Organism: Lachnospiraceae bacterium UBA3774; assembly: GCA_002369255.1. Classification (GTDB taxonomy): domain Bacteria; phylum Bacillota; class Clostridia; order Lachnospirales; family Lachnospiraceae; genus UBA3774. The sequence goes on along the minus strand of DFFO01000036.1, from coordinate 400 downwards.
ATAACGCCGCCGTCCATAAATATGACGTGATCGGCCACGTCTCTGGCAAAATTCATTTCGTGCGTCACTATAACCATCGTCATGTGCGTCTTTGCAAGTTCTTTTATGATCCGCAGCACTCCCTGGGTCAGTTCAGGGTCAAGCGCGGAAGTAGGTTCGTCAAAGAACAAAACGTCCGGCTTCATGGCAAGCGCCCTGGCTATCGAAACACGCTGCTGCTGTCCTCCCGAGAGCTCGCAAGGGTAGGCGTCTGCTCTGTCGGAAAGGTCCATTTTTTCAAGGAGTTCCATTGCTTCCGCGATTACTTCGTCTTTGTTTCTTTTTTGCACCTTTACCGGCGCGTCGATGATGTTTTGAAGAACGTTTTTGTGCGGGAAAAGATTGAAATTCTGAAAAACAA
>DFFO01000018.1 GCA_002369255.1 Lachnospiraceae bacterium UBA3774 | reverse complement strand
GTTATCTCCACTCGGACCATACCACTTTAGCGCTTTAAAGTGATGAATTTTCAGTAGAGACAGAAGATAATGAAGATAATACAGACCTGAATCTTTACTTTTTTGTAAATTGCGGAAGTTGACGGAAGTTAGTGGTTTTTCAAGCGAAGTCGGCGGACGCAGAAAAGCCGAAAACCGATATTTACAAGGATTTACAGTCAAACAGCCCTTTCCCCGTTTAAAAACACTGCCAGAACTTTGGTGCTGCTGCTGAAGATGTCTCCGTCTGTGATGACGATATCCGCGTCCTTTCCCGCTTCGAGAGACCCGACTCTGTCTGCGATTCCGATGTGGCGCGCCGGATTTATTGTAATGGCTTTTAGCGCTTCAAACGGATCCATGCCGGCCTTTACGGCAAGCCCCGCGCATATCGGAAGGTTTTCCTGACAGATCACGGGAGAGTCGGTAATGATGCTGACAGAGACGCCGGCTCGCTGCAAAATCCCGGCAGTTTCATAGTCCTTGTTTGCCAGCTCGACTTTCGAAGCGGAAGAGTTTGTCGGCCCTACCGCCACCGGATAGCCGGATCTTGCGATGATATCAGCGATAAGATGCCCCTCTGTGCAGTGTTCAAGAGTCAGCTTTATATTAAACTCTTTTGCTATACGGATAGCCGTACAGATATCGTCGGCTCTGTGAGCGTGAGCCTTTAACGGGATCTCGCCTTTGAGCACGGGTATAAGAGCTTCGCTTTTCATATCAAATGACGGCTTGTCGCCGCTTTCCTTTTTCTCCATATATTCTCTCGCTTTAAAAAGCGCTTCGCGCAGCTTTGCGGCGATCGTCATGCGCGCGCTTACGCCCTTGTCCGAATATACCCTTTTCGGATTTTCTCCGAAGGCGCACTTCATGGCAACGGGACTTTTTACTATCATATCATCTACGCACACTCCGCTCATCTTGACGGCGATAAACGTCCCGCCGAGCACGTTTGCGCTTCCGGGTCCGGTGCAGACCGTAGTCACGCCGCCGGCAAGGGCGTTTCTGATGGATTTGTCAAACGGATTAAAACTGTCTATACCGCGCAGCTGCGGCGAGGCAGTATCATTTCGCTCGTTAAAATCATGCCCCACAGGGCCCGTTCCGTAATTATCAAGTCCGATATGGCAATGCGCCTCCACAAGTCCCGGATAAACATTCTTTCCGGCAGCGTCATAGACCTGCTCGCCTACGCCCTTATCAAGCCCTTTTCCTATAGCGACGATCTTGCCGCCGTGCGTAAGGATATCGGCCTCATAAGGCGCCGCATTTACCGCATCATGGATCAGTCCGTTTTTTATTAGCATAAAAAAGTCCTCCGACCGTTCTTTTGTTCTCCAGAATTGTAACATATCAGAGCCGGTTTTTCCATAATACGGCTTTTAAAAAAATATTAAAAAAAGCCACACAAAAGAGCAAATAGGTGGTAAAATGATCGGACAAAATAACGTATCGGAAAAGGCGGCGCTTTTCGTGATGGAAGAGGCTGAACAAAAAAAACAAAGGCAGTTTCTTAAAGTATTTCCGTGGTATGCGGGTCTTTCGAGCGACCTTTTATTTTGGGTAGCCATTGATACGCTGTTTTTCACAGTGGTCAGAAAACTCTCGCCGGCACAGATAGTTTCTCTTACCTCAGTGTCGGTCATCGGTGGAATCATTCTTCAGGGTCCGTCGCTTTTTGTTATCAAAAAGATCGGCAATACCGCTTCGGTTCGCCTCGGATCGTTATTCCTGCTTTTGTCGAGCATCTTTCTCGCTTTCGGACCTACGTATATTCTGATAGGCGTGGGAAAAATCCTTTATGAGCTTGCGTTTACTTTTAAAAACATGGGAAACGCCATGCTCGAAAACAACCTTGCGCTAAGTGGGCAGGGGGACCGATATGTAAAGATCAGGACGCGGTCAAATACGATTTACGCGGTCATCACAATGCTGATATCTTTTGTGGCGGGAGTAATGTTCAATTTCAACAACTATCTCCCCGTCGTTGCCGCCATCTTTTTCTGCCTGATCTGTTTTGTGCTGTCGTTCTTCATGGAAGATCTTTCCGAGAAAAACGCCGGCGGCGCGCTGCCCCCAAAAACCAATAACAGCGGAGAAAAGATTCATTATACACGGCTTGTAATACTGATTCTTCTTTCGTTCGGCCTTTTTTATCCCGTGACAAATTCCGGGCAGTCAAACGGAAAACTGCTTATTCAGGACGTACTTCTTGGAAGCACCGACGTTGAAAAAACGGCGCTTATTATCAGCGCAATTCTCAGCGTATCAAGAATCATCAGGGTTATTTCCAACCTTTTTTTCAGCAGAATATACGACAGATTCAAAGACCGGGTGGGAGTGGCGCTGCCGGTGCTGCTGCTCTTGTCGTTGATCCTGCATATTCTCGGCTTTTACCTGCCCGCGCCGCTTCCGGTAAAAATACTTGTGATGAGCGCAGGCTATATGATCATACTGTTTATCAGAGATCCTTTTAAGGTATATGCTGAAAATCTGATGCTCAAAAGCGTTTCGATATCGCAGCAGCAATCCATGCTGACTGCGCTAGACTTTTTCAGAAAGATCATCCGCGCGCTTATGAGCCTGAGCTTCACTGCCGTATTGACGTACAACCATATCGTAGTGGTGGTGGAGATTCTGGCGGCCCTTTCCGTAGCCGAGATCTTTATCAGTCTGATACTATACAAAGCCGTAAGCAAGCGAGCCGCCAGAACGGACGGCTGATAAAAACCCGCATTTTTTAAGATTGCTTTTATCAGTAAAAAAAGGTAAAATGTTACGGTCTGTTTTTATGCGGACGTTTTTTGCGCGCAATTTTAAGCGCCGCCGCATGCAGACAAACAAAGAAGCATAAAAATTAGGAGATATAATAAGATGTACAAAAAAGTAGCCGGCGATATGAGCTTTGTCGATCGCGAAAAGGAAATCGAAAAATTCTGGGAAGATAACGATATTTTCAGAAAAAGTATGACTTCGCGCGAAGACGGACCCGAATATATGTTTTACGACGGACCGCCCACGGCGAACGGAAAACCTCATATCGGCCACGTTCTTACGCGCGTTATCAAAGATATGATACCCAGATACCGCACCATGAAGGGTTATAACGTCCCCAGAAAGGCGGGCTGGGATACTCACGGACTTCCCGTGGAGATAGAAGTGGAAAAAATGCTCGGCCTTGACGGAAAAGAGCAGATAGAGGAATACGGGCTTGCGCCTTTTATAGATAAATGCAAGGAAAGCGTTTGGAAATACAAAGGCATGTGGGAGG
>DFFO01000058.1 GCA_002369255.1 Lachnospiraceae bacterium UBA3774 | reverse complement strand
TTTATTGTAACGCGATTTACGTTACAATTCAAGATAGGTTTACTATTTTTATCGCTTATCGCTTGTTTTTATCGCTCGATATATTGCTTGCAAGCGATAAATTCTCTGCATAATATTACTTCTGCAAAGATAATCATATCCTTCATCTACACTACATGTCTCACAGCAACAGGTTACCGAATAACAATCCTGAACACGCATATATTCCACCACCTCCTTAAACTTGCTTAAATCTGCGCATAAAAATAGGTATAAAAAATGCGTGAGAAGAAAATCAATTCTTCTCACGCATCTTAAATGCCTTTGCTTTTTCTATCTTAATATTATCACTATTATTTTCCCGCATATATGTCCAATGTCGGACGAGACGAGACAAAACAGGTCAAAACGAGACAAAAAGAGACAGGATATTAAACTGCTGATTATTGCAACCATTTTGCAACCAGACAATTCAAAAATCCAGTATTTACGCCCGTTTCCAGCGATAATTGACAAGTGACACTCCCGTTGTACATGGAAATGACAAACTCGCTGTACATCGTAGCAGCCACAAGACCGGCCTCTCTCCCTCCTCTTTTCCGCCCTTTGGCAGGGACGGAAGCAGCATCTCAGCATCCATGGGTCATTGTCAATCCGTGCTTGGATATGCAGGAGAAATGCAGGAAACAAGCCATTTTCGGGAGGTCTTCCTCTTTTCAGGGCATCAAAATAGCCCCGGCTGCAGAATGAATCCACAGCACAGGGCTACAAAACTTTTTCTTTAATTTTTTCTCACCTCAGATGGTCAGTGAAAACGTCAGTTTTATGATCAGCCGGGGTGTCACTTAACATTTGGCAATTATTCCCACTCTATCGTCGCAAGCGGCTTGGTGCTGATATCGTAAAGCACGCGGTTTACTCCGGGAACTTCTTTGAAAATCCGGTCCCTGATCTTGAAAAGAAGCTCATAAGGAAGCTCCGGTACCGTAGCGCTGGTCGCGTCAATGGAGTTGACGGCGCGAATGACTACCATGCGGTCGTCCGTGCGTTTGCCGTCTTTGATGCCGGTAGAACGAAGATCGGGAACGATGCAGAAGTACTGCCAGATCTTGTCTCCGAGGCCTGCCGCGTCGATCTCGCCGCGAACGATAGCGTCCGCTTCGCGAAGAGTTTCAAGCCTGTCTCTTGTGATCGCGCCGGTACAGCGTACTCCAAGGCCGGGACCCGGGAAAGGCTGACGGTAAACCATGTTGTCCGGAAGTCCGAGAGCGGCGCCTACGCAGCGTACTTCATCCTTGAACAACAGCTTTACGGGCTCTACCAATTCAAACTGCAGCTCTTTGGGCAGACCACCGACATTGTGATGCGCCTTGATGCCGTCTGCTGATTCCAGAATATCGGGATAAATTGTTCCTTGTCCCAAAAAGCTGATGCCATCGAGCTTTGCTGCCTCCTCGGCGAATACGTCGATAAATTCCTTGCCGATGATCTTTCTTTTGGTTTCGGGGTCCGAAACGCCCGCAAGCTTATCAAGGAATCTGTCTACTGCGTCAACGTAAATGAGATTTACGTCAAACTGCTTTCCGAAAACCTCGCAAACCTGCTCAGGCTCGCCCTTACGAAGCAAACCGTGGTTGACGTGAACGCAGGTAAGCTGCTTGCCGATGGCCTTTGAAAGCAATGCGGCACAAACAGATGAATCCACGCCGCCTGAAAGTGCAAGAAGCACCTTGCCGCTGCCCACCTGAGCGCGGATCTCAGCGATCTGCTCATCGATAAAAGCCTGTGCAAGTTCTTTTGTGTTGATTCTTTTCATAGAATCGGGACGAACATTTCCGCTCATACAATACCTCCTTTTATATATAAGAAAAATTTTAAAACAAAATTATGGAGCAGATTATACTCCAACCGTATGCATTATTCAAGAAAAATCAATTTCCGCTCATCTGTTTTTTTGCAAAAAAATGTGGTAAAATTCTTCTGATTTTATAAACACTATTGGCCAGAGTAGAAACAGCGCGTTAAGTGCCGCCGGATGGGAGGTCGCCGACGGACGAAGGCAGTAGCCGCGATGCTGTTTCGCTTCCGCTGCCACATTAGAGGAATGCTCTTTTCGTGGCAACTGACTGCGAAAGGAGTTTTTTATGAAAAAGTATTCCGCAGGAAGATTGCTTGTTTATCTGGGGCTTTTGACGGCCCTCGAGATCGTTCTTTCGAGATTTGCCTCGATAAACACCTTCAACCTGAAAATAGGTTTCGGCTTTGTCCCGATCGTCGCCGCCGCGATTATGTTCGGTTCGATATCTGCCGCGGTTGTCGCGGGGCTGGGGGACTTTGTCGGAGCCGTCGCTTTCCCGGTAGGGCCGTATTTTTTTGGATTTACGCTCAGCGCCGCGATATGCGGTATCATAAGGGGAGTCTGCCTCTACAAAAAACGCTCCATTATCCGTTCGCTCATAGCCGCTTTCGCCTGCCAGATGATCATAGGGCTGTTTTTGAATACCTTTTGGATATCGGTGCTTTACGGTACGGCTTTTTGGGCGAATTTTTACGTGAGGCTGCCTCAGTGCGGGGCTCTTTTTGCGGTGGAAGCCGTTGTTTCATATGTGCTTCAAACGCCGCTTATCAAGCTCAGAGGTGTTTTGTAAATGACCGAAAAAGAAGCTATTGAATATATCGAAAATCAATCCTGGAGCAAAACGCGCCTGGGGCTTGACAGAAGCCGTCAGCTTATGTCTCTGCTCGGAGATCCTCAAAAAAAGCTGCGTTTCGTGCATGTTGCGGGAAGTAACGGAAAAGGCTCTGCCTGCGCTATGATCGCCGGGATACTGGCGGACGCGGGTTATCGCGTCGGTTTTTATTCATCCCCTTATCTGCAGTCGTTTAACGAGAGGATAAAGATCAACGGCAATAATATTTCCGGCAAAGATCTTGCCTTCGCCGTAGAGAAAGTAAAATCAGCCGCCGAGCAGATGACGGATCATCCGAGCCAGTTTGAACTTGTGACCGCCGCGGGTTTCCTTTATTTTATGAAAGGAAAATGCGACATAGTTGTGCTTGAAGTCGGCATGGGCGGCGAGTTTGACGCGACAAACGTAATTGACGCTCCGCAAGCCGCTGTTATAATGAATATCGGCCTTGAACATACACAGTATCTCGGAAATACGATTGAAGAGATAGCCCGTACCAAGGGCGGCATTATAAAAAAAGGCTGCCCGGTCGTCTGTTACGACTCGGATAAAAGGGCGGTGGAAGAGATAAAAAGTATCTGCAAAAGACAAAAAGCAAGTCTTATCATACCTGATTTTTCACAGATAAAACCTGAAGGCAGCGACCTAAAGACTGCGTTTTTGACCGGAAAAAGCGTCTCTCTTCCCGCTTTCCAGCATTTTTCTTATAAGGGTGAAAGCTATGATATCAGGCTTCTCGGAGGCCATCAGCTGAGAAATGCGGTTATGGCGATAGAGACTGCAAAGCTTTTGTCAAAAAAGTATAAAAAAATCACGAAAGAGGCGATCGCCCGCGGTCTTTCGCGGGTCGAGTGGCCCGGGAGATTTGAAATACTGGGGACCGATCCGCTCTTTATCCTTGACGGAGGTCACAACCCTCAGTGCGCCGGCGCTATGAAAGACGCTCTGTGTGAATTTTCGGGCGACAGCAGATTTATCTTTCTGCTTGGAGTGCTCGCTGACAAGAATTATGACGAGATCATCGATGAGATCGGCAGTCTTGCGGAGCGTTTTATTTGTCTTACACCTAACAGCGACAGAGCCATGCCGGCGGACGAGCTTGCAAAATACCTGAAAGGAAGGGGTTTTGCGGCGGAAAGCGCCCCGGATATAAAAAGCGGTATTGACGCCGCGTATGCGCTCATGAGCAAAAGCGAGAACACCGCGCGCGGCATTGTCGCCTTCGGCTCGCTTTATCTTGCGGGCGTCGTCAGGACAGAAATGCAAAAAAGAAGGAAAATATGAGATTAAAACATATCAAAGGCGCTGAAGAAGCGATGGAAAAAAGCCCCTTTATCATTCAAAACCCGGCGATCAGAAAGGGACAGTGGAAAAATCCGGGACAAAAGCTTTTCCTTGAGATAGGAATGGGAAAAGGCCGGTTTATAATGCAAAAAGCCGCGGCAGATCCGGACAATATCTATATAGGAATAGAAAAATATTCGAGCGTGATGCTAAGAGGCCTGCAAAAGCAGGAAGAGCTGCAGCTTCGTAATCTTTACCTCATAAGAATGAATGCGGAACTTACGGATGAGATATTCGCAGAGGGGGAAGCGGACGTTGTTTATCTGAATTTCTCGGATCCGTGGCCAAAGGACAGACATGCAAAGCGCCGCCTTACGTCGCCGGAATTTCTGCAAAGATACCGGAAGATCCTTTCCGTTGACGGCAGGGTTGAGTTTAAAACAGACAATATGCCTCTTTTCGAGTATTCTCTTGAGTCGTTTAAGGGGTGCGGATGGGAGATCGTTTCGGTGACGCGGGATCTGCATGCTGATCCGATTTTGTCCGCCGGAAACGTTATGACTGAATATGAAGAGCGTTTTTCTTCAAAGGGAAATCCTATCGCAAAGCTTGTGGCGCGTCCTCCCCATGAGCGGATTAAATAAATCTTTACATTTGTATTTTTTTTAATATAATACTATTCGGAGGAAGTTGGCTTCACTCCGAATTTTTGTAACAGGAGAGGTTATAATGTCGGTATTTGACCTTATTTCGATGTTTGGAGGCTTGGCGCTATTCCTTTACGGAATGCGCGTTATGGGCAATGGACTAAAAAGCGGTTCGTCCGGGGCGTTTCAAAATGCTATCGGAAAGGTAACAAACAATCCGATCATGGGATTTTTTCTCGGGTTGTTTGTTACGGCAGTCATCCAAAGCTCAACGGCTACCATAGTGCTCACTTCCGGCCTTGTGGCCGCCGGCGTCATTTCGCTTCGTCAGTCCATCGGAATCATTATCGGCGCAAACGTCGGTACTACGGTTACCGGCCAGATCATAAGACTTCTTGATATCTCAAAAAGCGAGGCAAGCTGGACCAATATTTTTACGCCGTCCACCCTTGCGCCTCTTGCGTGTATCATCGGCATACTTTGCATAATGATGTTCAAAAAAATGCGTCATTCCGGCACGGTCGGAACGATTGCCATGGGCTTTGGCATACTCTTTACCGGACTGCTCAATATGACGGCAGCGGTGGAGCCGCTTTCATCATCTGAAGCATTTGCAAATATGTTCCTTGAACTTGCAGACGTTCCGGTGCTTGGCTTTCTTGCAGGTACGGCGGTGGCGTTTTTACTCCAAAGCTCATCTGCGACGGTCGGCATATTGCAGGCTCTTTCCATGACGGGACAGCTTTCGTTCGGCTCTATATATGCTATCCTCTTTGGCATATATCTCGGCGATTGCGTTACAACCGCTATCGTATGTTCGATCGGAGCCAAAGCAAATGCCAGACGCACGGGCGTTATACATATCTTATTCAACTTAAGCGGTATGCTGCTGTGCCTTGTGGCGGTTTTGATCCTGCATAACGCGACCGGACTGCTTGACGGTATCTGGAGCAGTCCGATAAACTCCGGCGGCATTGCAAACGTCAATACGATTTTCAAGCTTTCGGGCGCGATCCTTTTGCTCCCGGTATGCACGGGCTTTGAAAAACTCAGCTACCGCATTGTAAAAGACGATCCTTCCTCAGGAAGGGCGGATGCGATAAAACAGAGCATTTCCGCATTAAACAAAACTCTTTACACGTCGCCCGCGCTCGCTCTTGGCGCTGCGAAAAAAACCATTACCTATATGGCTGATCTTAGCTGTGACGCGGTCAGAAATGCGCTCTCTTTGTTTGAAAAATATGACGCGAACGCGATAGAGCTGATAAAAGAGGGCGAAGAATATATCGACACGCTTGCGGACCGTACCAGCAATTATCTGATAAATCTCTCTCCCTACATACGTGAGGATGACGTAAAACGCAACGATACGCTGAATTTCTATGTAAAATGCATAAACGAGTTCGAAAGGATCGGAGACTATGCGGTAAACCTTACCGAAAACAGCGATGATCTGCAGGCGACCGGCGCAACGTTTTCCGAGATGGCGCAAAACGAAATAAAGGTTGTCGCACAGGCGCTTGACGAGATCATGGGATATGCGAAGAAAGCGTTTATAGATGACGATACCGAGGCGGCGCGCAGCGTCGAACCTATAGAAGAAGTAGTGGATGATCTTGTGGCTGCGCTCAGGGAGGGGCACTTAAAACGTCTGCGCGACGGCGACTGCAGCATCGACGCGGGCTTTGTGTTCCTTGATTTTCTTGTAAACGTCGAAAGAATATCGGACCAGTGTTCGAATATAGGCGTTTATACCCTGGCAGAAAACGATCCTGCGATCGCGCTTAAGCAGCATGATTACCTGAGGGAGCTTCACCAGGGCAATGACGAGTTCTTCAACGAGAGCTATTACAGTCACAAATCCTATTATATGGATAAGATCGCTCAAACAGACAAAGCGGAAGCCTGATTGGCTGCACAAAAAATAGGCGGCGGTTCCCCGTGCGGGAGCCGCTTTTTGCATATAATTTATAAATATTACATTATTTAATATTTTATGCATAAATTATTAAATAATGAATAAAACGAGTAAATTTGAAAAATCCTAAAAAATAATTAAAAAAATGCTTGACAACCCCAAGATGCGGCACTATAATCCGTTGCATAATAATTCATAAACACACATACCAAGGAAGGAGTATTAACAATGAAGAAATTTTTAGCGATTATTTTATCGGCACTTATGATCTTTTCTCTTGCAGCATGCGGAGAGACTGAGACGACTACCGAGGCTCAGGGTGATACTACCGGGGCTCCTGAGAGCGAAGAGGCTGCGGAGCAGATCACGGTTCAGGCCGGAAAGCTCATTATGGCGACCAACGCTACTTTCCCTCCTTATGAATATACCGAGGACGGAACCACTATCATAGGCATCGACGCTGAGATCGCCGGCATTATCGCAGAAGAGCTCGGACTGGAGCTTGAGATCCAGGATATGGAATTCGGATCTATCATCACTGCGGTTCAGACCGGAAAAGTAGATATCGGACTTGCCGGAATGACTGTTACAGAGGAGCGCCTTCAGAATGTAAACTTTACTGAGAGTTATGCGAAAGGCGTTCAGGTAGTTATAATTCCTGAAGGCAGTGAAATAAAGACCATTGATGATCTGGCAGGAAAGAAGATCGGAGTTCAGGAATCTACGACCGGACATATCTACTGTGAGGAAGACTTCGGCGCTGAAAACGTAGTAGCTTACTCAAACGGAACCCAGGCTGTTCAGGCGCTGATATCGGGCAAAGTTGACTGCGTCGTTATCGATAACAATCCTGCAAATGAATTCGTAAAAGCCAATGAGGGACTTACCATCCTTGATACAGCTTATGCGGATGAAGATTATGCAGCTGCTGTATCAAAAGACAATACCGCTCTTCTTGACGCTATCAATGAAATTTTGAAAGCAAAGATCGCCGACGGCACGATCCAGCAGATCATTGAAAAGTATATCCCCGCTTAATAGTTTTTGAGGCATTGTAAATTCTTTGCGGAGACGGGCGACGAGTCTGTCTCCGCTTTATCTGTCAGGAGGCATTTATGCAGGAATGGTTTTCAAAAATCGCGTTTGACTTCAGGCAGTCGTTTATCGATAGCGACAGATGGCAGGCGCTTCTTTCGGGACTCGGAACCACACTTCTTATCACGGTTCTTGCCCTTGTCATAGGCGTAGTGCTCGGCGTGCTCGTAGCGGTCGTTCGCTCCAGCTATGACCAGAAAAAGAAAAAAGGCGGTGTTCTCGGGCTGCTGAATAAGATATGCTACGTTTATATCACCGTTATCCGCGGAACCCCGATGATGGTACAGCTGCTGATCATGTATTTCGTTATTATGGCAAGCTCCACAAATACCATGCTTGTGGCTACGCTTTCTTTCGGAATCAACTCCGGCGCATATCTGGCGGAAATCATCCGCGGCGGCATCATGGCGGTAGATCGCGGACAAAGTGAGGCCGGCAGAAGCCTCGGGCTTTCTTATGTGCAGACTATGCGCTTTATTGTAATACCCCAGGCGATAAAAACCATTCTTCCTGCACTCGGAAACGAGCTTATCGCGCTGCTCAAAGAAACGTCCATAGTAAACGTAATAGGTATGAAGGATATCACAAAGTGGGCAATAAACGTTCAGGGCCGCACGTACCAGGCTTTTATGCCGTTTCTTGGCATCGCCGCCGTTTATCTTGTGATAGTTATTATTCTTACCAAGCTTGTATCGATTATGGAAAGGAGGCTGGCAAACGATGGAACAGCAAAAAAACGCTCTCATTGAGGTAAAAGACCTCCACGTGGTATTTCGTGATCCGTCAAGGACCGTGCATGCGATAACCGGCCTTTCTACCGAGATAAAAAGCGGAGAAGTGGTAGTAGTCATCGGCCCGTCAGGCTGCGGAAAATCCACTTTCCTGCGCACCTTAAATCTACTCGAAACTCCGACCTCGGGAAAGATCATATTTGAGGGAAATGACCTTACAGACGAGAAATGCGACGTAAATCTTCATCGTCAGAGAATAGGTATGGTGTTCCAGCACTTTAACCTTTTTCCGAATATGACCATAAAAAAGAATATGACGCTCGCGCCTGTTCAGTTAAAGAAAAAAACTCAGGAAGAAGCAGACGAAAAGGCCATGGAACTGCTAAAAAGAGTCGGCCTTGACGATCGCTGCGACGCTTACCCCGGCCAGCTTTCAGGCGGACAGAAACAGAGGGTCGCGATAGTGCGCGCTCTTATGATGGAACCGGACGTTATGCTTTTTGACGAGCCTACGTCCGCGCTTGACCCGGAAATGGTAGGAGAGGTTCTCGACGTTATGAGGGAGCTTGCCAAAGCGGGAATGACAATGGTTGTGGTAACTCATGAAATGGGATTTGCAAAAGAAGTTGCCGACAGGGTGCTTTTTATGTCGGAAGGAAGTATAATCGAAGAAGGCTCGCCAAAAGAGATTTTCGATAATCCGCAAAACAGGCGCACACAGGAATTTCTCAGCAAGGTGCTTCATTAAGACGACAGCGCAGGATTTTGGGTCAGATGCCCGCGAGAATAGTCATAGGTTTTTAAGAGGTGAAAAATGGCAAGAAAAGCACATCAGGGAGATGACAAGAATATAAAAACCGTCAGATGGCAGGAAATACTCAGATTGGTTGAAAAAGAAGAGATAGGAACCCAGCAGGAGCTTGCAAAGCGGCTGAATGAAGAAGGCTATGAGGTGACTCAGGCAACCGTGTCACGTGATATCAAGGAGCTAAAGCTGTTCAAAACTGCCAAGGCGGGCGGCGGGTACAGGTATATCAGTACTTCCGCTTCGGTTATCGGAAAGGGCAAAGACAGATTTGCCGCCCTGTTTAAAACAGCCGCTTTAAGCGCCGAATGTGCGCTCAACCAGGTAGTGATAAAGTGCGAAAACGGAATGGCAAACGCGGTATGCGCCGCGATGGATCTGCTTGAATGGGACAGCGTGGTAGGCTCGATTGCGGGCGACGATACGATCCTGATCATATGCCGCAGCGAAAGCTCTGCAAAGGAGCTCGCGAAAAAGCTTACGGAGATTATGGGATAAAAAAAGCGCCATCCCCGCGCGCGCAGCACGAAAACAGCGTTATGGGCCATTAGGGACTCGAACCCTAGACACCCTGATTAAGAG
>DFFO01000061.1 GCA_002369255.1 Lachnospiraceae bacterium UBA3774 | reverse complement strand
ATGGGTATGGTTTATGACTTTCTGCCCTTTATGCTGCTTCCGATAAACAACGCGCTTGGAAAAGTGGACAATTCCGTCACTGAGGCAGCCTACGATCTCGGTGCGTCAGAAAGACAGGTTATATTCAAAATCCTTCTGCCGATGTCAGTTCCGGGAATCGTAAGCGGTATCACCATGGTATTTGTCCCTGCGCTGACTACTTTTGTTATCTCAAATATGCTCGGCGGCGGCAAAATATATCTTATCGGAAACGTGATCGAACAGGAATTCACTGTAGGAGACAACTGGCACCTCGGAGCCGGTCTTTCTATCGTAATGATGATATTTATTCTTATCAGCATGCTGTTTATAGCGAAATTCGATAAAGACGTGGAGGAGGATCTTGTAATATGAAAAAACACGGTTTTATTCGGATCCTATATCTTGCGCTGATCATCATTTTCCTGTATGCGCCCATTCTTACTCTTATGGTGCTTTCTTTCAACGAAGGAAAGTCAATGGGCAGATGGACAGGCTTTTCTCTGCGCTGGTATGCCCATATGTTTTCGGATGCGGATATTCTTGAGGCTCTTTGGAATACCGTGCTGATAGCTCTTGTAAGCGCTGCGGCCTCTACCGTCATCGGAACCGCCGTATGCATAGCGCTTCCGCGTATGAACAAAAAGCTGCGCGGCGCTCTGCTTTCGATAAACAATATTCCGCTGCTCAACGCCGATATAGTTACGGGTCTTTCCCTCATGCTCGCCTTTGTCGCGTTCGGCATTTCGCTCAATCTTGGCACAGTTATACTTGCGCACATTACGTTTTGTATTCCATATGTTATACTCAGCGTAAGGCCAAAGGTCAAACAGCTTGGTAATACAAGCTATGAAGCTGCGCTCGATCTGGGAGCTACGCCCGCACAGGCGCTTTTCAAAGTAGTTCTTCCCGATCTCAGGCCTGGTATCGTTTCCGGCTTTTTGATGGCATTTACCATGTCTGTGGATGATTTTATCGTAACTCACTTTACCCGCGGCGCAGGTGTAAACACGCTCTCTACCCTTATTTACGGACAGGTAAGAGTCGGCATCAGACCCACTATATACGCGCTTTCAACGATAATATTTATTTTGGTTCTTGTGCTGCTGCTTGCATACAACGTTTTCCAGTCAAAGAGCGGCGCTGCCAAAAAGAACGGCAAAAGGGCATAAAAGGAGGGTGAGCAGTTGAAAAAAAGTCTTTTAAAAACAGTTGTTCTTACGTTTTTGATTTTCGCTCTCGCCTTATGCGGCTGCGGAACAAATGAAGAAGACGTACCGGAAGACGACGCTTCTTATTCCGGAGTTGTTTACGTATATAATTACGGTGATTACGTAGATCCCGAAATGATAGATCTGTTCGAAGAGGAGACGGGAATAAAGGTGGTATATGATACGTTTGATACAAACGAGGAAATGTATCCCGTTATCGCAAACAGCTCTGTCAGATATGACGTCGTCGGAGCCGGCGATTATATGGTCGAAAAAATGATCATCAATGGTCTGCTTGATCAGATCGATTACGCCAATATCCCGAATTTCAAATATGTCAGCGATATGTGCCGTGAGTTTGCCAAAGGGTATGACCCGGGGAATGTCTATTCGGTTCCGTATACCTGGGGCACTGTCGGAATATTATACAATTCGCGCAATATTCCGGACGGCGAGATCACCGCATGGTCGGATCTTTGGAAAGATAAATATTATGACGATATAATGATGATGGACAGCCTCCGCGACGGTCTTCTGATACCGCTCAAGATACTCGGGTATTCCTGCAATACCGCAGATGAGGAAGAGGTGAGCAAAGCGGCGGATCTTCTTATCGAGCAAAAGCCGCTTGTCTATAAATATGCAACTGACGCCATCAGGGATCTTTTGCTGAACGAATCCGCAAATATCGGCGTAATTTATTCGGGAGAGGCGCTTTACTGTCAGGAAGATGATGAAGATATGCATTACGTCTTACCGGAAGAGGGTTCGAATATCTGGTTCGATACTTGGACCATACCGAAAAACGCCGAAAACAAGAAAAACGCAGAGGCGTGGATAAACTTTATGTGCCGGCCCGACGTGGCCTTTGCAACCTATGAATATCTGCATTACAGCACGCCGAACATCGAGGCTGAAAAAATGATAATCGAAGAGTACCCGGAAGATCTTGAAAACCCGGCGATCTTTCCGTCACAGGAGCTGATAGATAAATGCGAAACGTATCATTATCTTGGAAAAGAAACCGATGCGTTATATAATAAGTACTGGAAAAAATTTAAAGCATCCTGATATCGGTAAAGAAAAATGAAAACAAGAAAAATCACTCTCGGAAAAACAGGGATAGTTACTTATCAAAACGCCTTCGGCGCATTGCCGATTCAGCGCGCCGATTATGACAGCGCGGTAAAGATTCTTCGGAAGGCCTATGAAGTCGGAAAAATGACGTATTTCGATACGGCAAGAGCCTATTCAGACAGCGAGGAAAAAATAGGTCTTGCTCTTTCTGACGTAAGAGACAGGATCTTCATAGCCACGAAAACAGCGGCCGGTAATACCGACGAAATGAAGGCGCAGCTTGAAGAGTCTCTGAAAAATCTTAAAACGGACTATATTGACGTCTATCAGTTTCACATGGCCGGAAGATGCTTTAGACCCGGCGACGGAAGTGGAATGTATGAACTGATGGAAGATTTCAAGAGGCAGGGGCTGATCCGTCATATCGGCGTTACCGCACATAAAATAGGCGTGGCCGAGGAGGCGGTAAGTTCCGGCTTGTATGAAACACTTCAATTTCCTTTCAGCTATCTGTCCGGAAAGAGAGAAGAAAACCTTGTCCGGCTTTGCCGCGAGAAAAACGTTGGATTTATCTGTATGAAGGCCCTTGCCGGCGGGCTGATCACGGACTCGAGGGCGGCGTTTGCATATATAGCCCAGTTTGACAACGCGCTGCCCATATGGGGAATACAGCGCGAAAAAGAGCTTGACGAGTGGATCGGATATATGAATGACGCGCCCGAACTTGACGGACAGGTAATGAAGGTTATAGAGGAAGACAAAAAGCAGCTCGGCGGCGATTTCTGCCGTGGCTGCGGTTACTGTATGCCATGCCCTATGGGCATACAGATCAATCAGTGCGCAAGAATGTCGCTGATGCTCAGACGCGCGCCTTCAAAGAGCTGGCTTTCAAAGGAATGGCAGGAAAATATGAAGATGATAGAAAGCTGCATAAACTGCCGCAGCTGCGTTTCAAAATGCCCTTATGAGCTTGACACGCCGAACCTGCTTAGAAAAAATTACGAAGACTACAAAAACGTTCTTTCGGGGAATGTGAGCGTTGGCTGAAAATAAAGGATGTATATGGTTAAAAAAAGATTAATCCGGCTGTTGCCTGCGCTGTTATCCCTGCTGATTGTTTTCTCTTCCGCAAACGTTCGCGCCGTACAAAAGGGCGCAGACGTTTTGTACAGCAGTGTTGCGGAGGAAAAAGGGCTTACTCTCGGACTTGCATCAAGAGAATTATTTAATTACCGCTCCGAACTGTCATGGCCTGACGGCCCGGAAATAGACGCTCAGGGAGCATATCTGATCGAGATAAATACCGGCTCGGCCATTTACGGGAAAAGCAACAACGAGCAGTTTTATCCGGCAAGCATTACGAAGATCCTCACTGCGCTCGTTACTCTCGAGCACTGTAATGATCTTGATGAAATGGTTACCTTTTCGCATAATGCGATTCATGATCTTGAGGACGGAGGGTATTCCTGGATAGCGGAAGAGGGCGATCAGCTGAGCGTCAGAGACTGCCTCTACGCGCTGATGCTCCAGTCTTCAAACGAATGCGCCTACGCTCTTGCAGAACACGTCGGCGGGTCGGTTTCCGCATTTTGTGAAATGATGAATCAAAAGGCGAAAGAAGTGGGCGCGACAAACTCGCATTTCGCAAATCCGCACGGACTGACCAATTCCGAGCATCTCACCACGCCGCATGACATGGCATGCATAATGTGGGCGGCGATCCAGAATCCCGAGTTTTTAAAGATCGATTCGACCATTACTTATCGCACCGCGCCAACCACCACAAACAAAGACGGTTTTTTTTGTACTATGCGTCATTCCATGATGCGCAATACCGAGTATCATGACGACCGCGTCATAGCGGGAAAGACGGGTTATATCTCAGCGGCAAAAAATACTCTTGTGACATATGCAAAAGACGGAGACAAAGAGCTGATCGCCGTCGTGATGTGTGCAAACGGCACGGGCCAGGCATGTATAGATACGAAAAAACTGCTGGACTATGGCTTCGGACAGTTTGAGATAACTCCTGAACCTTCGGGCGTTGAGCTTGAAACGATAAAAAACGACATTGAGCAGGAAACGGGCGGCAGACAGGTCGAAGGCGTAAGCTATGACGATAGTATAGATATCCTTCATGCAAAATCCGTAAAAGTCCCGGAACTTAGCTGGTCGATTCAGATCAGCGCTGAAAGCCCTGAAGAAAACGCAAAAAAAGGCGAGCTTACCTTCTTTGTCGGAGAAAAAGTTGCCGCAAAGCGAGATTTTACCGCGACTTTAAAGCCCGAAGAAGAGGCAGCGCATTCTGATGATCCAAAGGGGCAGGAATCAGATGAAACGCAGGCAAAGAGCGATATTCCCGTTCAGGCTATTTTGATCGCAGCTGCAGTGATCCTTGTGATAATGCTTGTCTGGCTTATAGCCGCGATAAGACGCAAAAAACGTATTAAAAACAGAGAAAAGGGAAGTTCCAGAAAAAAACGTTAAATGCTAAACAAAAAAAGCTCCGTGACCGGAGCTTTTTTCGAGCCTCCTGCCGGATTCGAACCGGCGACCTACGCATTACG
>DFFO01000033.1 GCA_002369255.1 Lachnospiraceae bacterium UBA3774 | reverse complement strand
GGCGCAATAGCAGTTTCCGGCGGCGGAAAAGCGCAGATCACAGGCGGAGAGATCAAGGGCAACAAGGCCAAAAACGGCGGCGGTATAGTAATCCAGGGTGACGATCCGGTGGTTCTTCTTAAAGACGTCATTATATCTGACAATACAGCTACCGGTATCGGCGGAGGAGTTTGTGCTTCATTCAAAAATACAAATGATACTATAAGATCCCTTACCCTCGGAGGCGCGGTCAATATCAAAAACAACACCGCAGGCTCGAAAAAATCAAACCTTTTCCTCGGAAACACACAGATGTTTTATGTTTCTGATATTAAGGCAGGAGCAAATGTCGGAGTTTCAACAAACGGAACGTATCCGAAGACTCTTGTTCCTTCCGGTGCAGATATATCCATGGAGGGATGTTTTGTCAGCGATCTTTCCAGCAGGATGTGTTTTGTCGATGAATCGTCCTTGATTCTCGGAGTTACGCCTTCTGCGGCTCATACAGGCCATACGGGTGACGACTGCGGTCACGAAGAAGTAACCTGGATCGAATGGATGGAAGATAATTCTCTTCCGAATGCAAACGGTCATTATTATCTTTCCGGTGACGTAAAACTGACGAATATCTGTAACTTCGGCGACGGAAAGGAAATCACCATTTGTCTTAACGGCCATAATATCATTCAGACGGCAGAAGGAAAAAGAGTGCTTCGTATCGGTACGAGCACAGTAAATATTTGCGACTGCACGGCGCATGGGACGGGGTCCGGATATACTGCAGGCAAGATAATGACAAGCGGCGGCATAGTGGATGATGACGCAGGCGCGATGATGCTGACCGGCAGCGGCATTCTTCGGATTTACAATGCAGTGATAGAAGGTATCCATTCGACCGGAAACGGAGTTATAGTCGTTCAGAACGGCTTTACTCTTGAAATGTACGGGGGAATGATAAAAGGCAATGCTTCAGACAAAAACGGCGGAGCAGCTTATGTGACCGGCGGCGGAAGATTTATCTTAAACGGCGGCCAGATAAGAAACAACAGCTGCGGTGAAAACGGAGGAGCCATATATGTTAATAACGGCTCGGCCTTGCTTAATGACGGCAGTATCAGTTACAACAAAGCCGGTGCGAACGGCGGAGCTGTAGGTATAGGTTCAAACGGAAGCGTTTCTTTGTCCGGCGCGGAGATTACGAACAATACTGCCGGGAAAATCGGCGGCGGCGTAATTATCTACAACGGCGAAATGATAATGAGTTCCGGAAAAGTCTCGAACAATTCGACGAATATTACAAGAACCGGAAATAAAGTCACCGGAGCAAAAGGAATGGGCGGAGGCATAGCCGATATGGGCGGCTCTTTCACGCTTACCGGAGGACAGATCTCAAACAATCAATCCGCGGGAGGAGCAGGACTTTACGCAAGCCACAGGGATAACAGTGACGTAAATCCTGTCGTAGCTCTTAAAGGCGGACGTATTTTCGGTAACAAGGGAATGCTTGACGGATCAGGCGTCCGTATTGAAGGCGTAGGAGATGACAACAAGGCCGATCTTGTTTTGGACGGTGTTGAAATATCAGGAAATGAGTCGTTTTTGATCACAGACGAAAATACGCAAAAAGAAGTATATGCATCCGCGGGCGGCGGAATGATGACAAAATATTGCTCTGTTTCCATCAAAGGAAAGACAAAAATTACAGGAAACAGTGCGGCAAATGCCGCGGGAGTTTTGTTTAACAATAGCGACGTAACCGTAGAAAACGTATTGATCAGCTCCAATACCGGAACAGGAAACGGAGCGGGAATGTATTCTTCAAATTCCGAAGTCACTGTTAAAGGCGGCTATATCAGATCCAACACTGCTGCCGGAAATGGCGGCGGTATGTTCCTGAGCAGATCAATAGTTACGTTAGAATCCGGAGAGATATATGGCAACTCCGGCGGTATGGGAGGCGGAATATACAATTACGGCAGCACGCTTTTGGTAAACGGCGGTAAAGTATACAGCAACAAAGCCGTGAAAGTAGGCGGAGGCGGTATTTATTCCGCAAATAATGAAAGTGCGGGTGTTCATTCAAGCCTTACCATAGCTGGCGGTGAGATCAGCAAAAATACTTCAAAATCTGACGGATCCGGCGTAAGAGCCGATTCGGGAAGCTTTTTGATGACAGGCGGTACTATTACCGAGAATAATGCAGGTACTGCATCTGCCGCGGGACTTCGTCTTGTAAATATCAAAGACGCAAAGATCTCAGGGGGAGTTATTTCAAAGAATACCGGAAGCAATGCGTCAGGTATGTACGTAAAAGACACCGTCCTTACTATCACAGACGTACTTATTACCCGCAACCGTGCAAAAGGCTCGGGCGCAGGTATCCTTTCAAGCGGAGCTACGATTTATCTTAAAGGCGGAGATATCAAAAACAATTATGCTAAGGGAGATGCGGGCGGAGTATTCGTCAGCGGCGGATCGCTCGTAATGTCAGGCGGAAAGATATCCGACAACAGAGCCGATAAGACCAGCTCCGGACTGCTGGCTACGAACAAAGCAAAAATTACTTTGTCCGGCGGAAGCGTCAGCGGCAACATAGCAAAGTTGTCCTGCGGCGGAATAATGATACAGGGCGCAAGCTCAATGCGGATGTCCGGAGGCAGCGTCAAAAACAATACTTCCGGCAATCACGGCGGCGGAATATATATAAACAGAAAGTCAACCCTCAGCCTCAGATCCGGAGTTATCAGCGGAAATAAAACCGGAAAATCCGGAGCGGGCATTTACGTCGGTGTTGAAGGCACTCTTAATATGTCCGGCGGATCAGTCATAAATAATAAAGCGACCACTTTCGGCGGCGGTATGTCAGTATACGGAGACACGCATATCTCCGGAGGAAAGATCGACCGCAACAACTCTGAAAAAGAGGGCGCGGGCGCATATATCTCCGACGCCACATTAAAGATGACCGGCGGAGAATTTGACTCCAATGAAACGCAGTACAATGGAGGAGGCCTGTGCGTTAGAGGCGAAAAGGGTGTATTTGAGCTCAGAGACGGCGCCGTAACAAACAACACTTGTAAAGAAAGCGGCGGCGGCGTATTGGTACAGGGTAAAGGTACCATAAAAATGTACGGCGGCAAGATCAACAAAAACTTTGCTCCAAACGGCGGCGGCGGAATACGTCTGCATCTTTGTCCCGGCGAAATATACGGTGGAGAGATAAATGAAAACGTTTCTCACGGCGCAGGAGCAGGCATATATTCAAACCTTAGTCTTGTTATAAAAGACGCTATGGTCTGCAACAATAAGATCGTAAACGAATCCGACATAAAGACCCGCAGCAGCGCCGCTATCCGTACCTATAACGAATCAACCCTTGAGATGGAAAACGTTACGGTCACCGGAAATACGTGCGACGGCAGAGCCGGAGCTGTTGAGATCGCATATGACGTTCAGGCGAGCATCAAAAACTGCACGTTTGAAAATAACAGCTCTACGGAGCGCGGCGGCGCTTTCTCGATCTACCGTGAGGGTAATGCCGTGATTGAAAACTGTACATTCAAGGACAATACTACAGATGGGAACGGCGGGACGTTCAGCCTTGATCCGTATGGAAAAATTACGCTTAAAGGTTGCAGTATAACCGGAGGAAAAGCTGAAACAGCAGGCGGTTTCTATGTTGCAACCAAGTCTCGTGCAGTATTTAACGACTGTATAATGACCGGAAACACCTCTACAGTTAGCGGAAGCGTTATTTATGCAAACGGAGACGTTGTGCTTGAAGATACGGTCATTACCGAAAATACCGATCTTGGCGGTAAGTATGCCGTATGTTTTGACAATGACGGTCAGGATACGGAAAGCTATCTTCCCGGAGTTTACGAGCTCAAAGGAAATACCGTAATATCCGGAAACAACGGCGGGGATCTTATCATGATAAACAATGCTTTTGTAAATATCCCCGGCGACGGCCTCGGAAGCGAGAGCAGGATAGCGGTGGTCACACAGGATGAAGACATAACCAGATGGATAATCGGACCTTATGACTATGAGAGCACAGAAAACGGATTTGTTGTCACTCGCGGAGAAAAATCCATGTCAACCGCTTATCGCGCCGACAGTGAGCAGCAGGATACTCAAAGCGAAGAAAACATTTCATCCCCTGCGGCAGGTCTTATTATAGGAATTGTTTCCGCAGCAATGATTCTTGCCGTAATAGTTGTGATCCTCGTAAAAAACAAAAAACGTTCTGCAAAAAATAACTAAACAGGGGAAGGTAAAGTGAGCAATATAATGCGGCCCGAACATCCAAAACCACAATTTCGCAGGGAAGAATGGATGAATCTGAACGGGAATTGGAACTTTGAAATAGACAACTCAAAAAGCGGCGAAGCCAGAGGACTGTATAAAGCAGACGCAAAGCTTAGCGGAGTTATAAACGTCCCGTTTTGCCCTGAGAGTAAATTGTCCGGAGTAGAAGAAAAAGATTTTATATACGGCCTCTGGTATCAAAAAAAAGTCACTCTGAGCGAAGAACAATGCGGATCGAAAGTATTTCTTCATTTTGGAGCGGTTGATTACGAATGTTCCGTATTTATAAACGGTAACAGAGCCGGCGGACATAAGGGAGGATATGTTTCCTTCAGCATCGATATCACGGAATTTGTTTGTCCGGGTGAAAACGTCGTCACGGTTTTTGCGGCGGATGATACGAGAGATCCGATGATACCGAGCGGAAAGCAGAGCTGCAAATATAATTCCGCAGGCTGTTACTATACCAGAACTACCGGAATATGGCAGACGGTCTGGCTTGAGTTTGTTCCGGATACACATATCAGGCACGTAAGATATGCGACTGATATCAAAAATCAGACAGTGGTGGTTACAGCCGATACAGACGGAAGGGCAGACCTTGATATCAGTATTTTTTACGAAGGAAGAAAAGTAGGGTCTTTTGAAGCTGAAAATCTTTCCGGACAGATCACTGCAGCCATTGTTTTAAGCGAGCTTCATCTATGGGAAATAGGCGAGGGAAGAATTTACGACGTTCTGATAAGCTTTGGCAAGGACAAGGTGCACAGCTATTTCGGAATGAGATCCGTTTGTATTGAGGACGGAAAATTCCTTCTGAACGGAAAGTCTGTTTTTCAAAGACTGATACTTGACCAGGGCTTTTATCCTGACGGTATTTATACTGCGCCTACTGACGAGGCTCTTCGCAAAGACATTGATATTTCTTTGCAAATGGGATTCAACGGCTGCCGTGCTCATGAAAAGGTATTTGAAGAACGCTGGCTGTACCATTGTGATAAAGCGGGATATCTGGTTTGGTGCGAATACCCGAACTGGGGCCTTGATCACAGCAGACCTGAAGCGATATACAGCATCCTTCCGGAATGGTTGGAGGAAATTTCAAGAGATATCAATCATCCGTCTATCATCGGATGGTGCCCGTTTAACGAGACGTGGAACAAAAACGGCCATCCTCAGTATGACGAATTGATAAGACAGATATATCACGTAACGAAAGCTGCGGATCCGTCGCGCCCGTGTATTGATACAAGCGGATTTTTCCATGTTGAAACAGACGTTTATGATGTTCATGACTATGAACAGAATGCGGAGATTTTTGAAAACAGATATAAAACGCTTTCCGAAAAAAATGAACTCTGCGAATTGTTTGATCCGCCGATAAGCGCAAAAGGCATTTATGAATTTCGGCAAAAGCGCGGCAGTCAGCCGGTATTTATGAGTGAGTTCGGAGGGATCCGCTGGGCTAAAGGGGCCAAAGATGAAAAAAGCTGGGGATACGGAGCCGACGTACTTGGAGAAGAAGATTTTAAAACCCGTTTTTCAGGACTTGTAAGTGCCGTTTTGAATAACAAAAATATATTCGGGTTCTGTTATACGCAGCTGACTGACGTAGAACAGGAACAAAACGGCTTATATACATACGAGCGGACTCCTAAGTTTGACGTGGAGTGGGTCCGCAAGGTCGTTTCGAAAAAAGCGGCCGTTGAGGATTGACGTAAGGTAAGAATATAAGGAGGCTGATTTATGAAAAAAAGGTTGTTGTCTCTTTTATTGGTGTTTGGCATGCTGTCAGTCTGCGCCTGCGGTCAGCAGACAGACGAATCTTTGCAGCCGACTGAGGGTTCACAGGCTGATAATGCTTCGGCAGAAGGGGAAGAACAGGATTTTTCTGACATCAATGAATTTGAACCTGATGAAAACGGCGTTTACAGGATTTATACGCAAAAAGGCCTTGAAAATATGGCCGCGCATCCCGACGGAAAATTCGAGCTTCTTACCGATATAGATTGCGGCGGCACTGACTGGAAACCTGTCGGAAACAGCGCCGAGCCTTTTAGCGGAAAGATTGAAGGAAAAGGCTTTGTGATCTCAAATATAAATATCATTACCGGAGAAGACGGTTATACCGGATTTTTCGGTGTTAATAGCGGATCGGTGATAAGTCTTAAATTAAAGGGCGTAACGATCAAATGCGAGAGCGGATATTGTGGAGCCATTGCCGGTAAAAATGAAGGCACGATTGATATGTGCGGAGCCGAAGGCGTTATGGAAATCAGCAAAACGGCCGTCGCGGGAGGTCTTGTCGGAACGCAAAGCGCAGGCACTCTGTCTTATTCGGAAGCAGGCGTCCGTATAGAGGCTGCCTCACCGGCTACTGTTGGACTATTTGGCGGCGAGCTGAAAAATATCACCGTAGAATACTGCACTTATTACGGAAATATGAATACGATTGACGGCAAGTTTATAGAAACGTTTGCCGGAGATGAAGAAAACGTCAACTATGTTTCCTGCCTGAAAAGAGACAATTCAAACAGCACCGAGTTTTTAAGCCCGGAGGCGCAGGAAATACGTTCCATAGCCGAACAGCGTATGAGAAGGATGGGAACCATTGAATGGTCGGTTTCTCAAAACCTTACGTTCCTATATCCTACGAGTACCTCGCACAACCAGTATTTTGTTGTAGGAGAAACTTATAAAGGTGTTCCCTATACCGGAAAATGCAGCTCGCTTGAGAGATTTTTGTATTGCTTTAATGAAGACGGAACCTTGAAGGACTTTGTCCTTTCAAAACCCGTAGGCTATGACAATTATGATATGTATATGGGAGTTGACTGCTCCGGCGCGGTTTATTGGGCGTGGGCAGGCATTTCTCCGAGCACGAATTTCCACTGGACTCAGAATATGCTGCCCTCAAACAAAGAGGGCTGTCTTCCGGTAGGAGATTATGAAGGGGCGATGACGCTTGCAGATTCCAAGGAAGTATACGATCTTAACAGCATTCAGAAAATGGCAGAGTGCTATGCCCTGACGCACAAGGGAGACGCAATTACGACGTATTATAATGACAAAACGATCGGCGCCCACGAAAATCATACCAGACTGCTTGCAGAAGATCCGGTGATCTTAAGGGACTCCAACGGAGAAATAGACGTTGAGGCAAGTTATCTTATTTGCCATGAGCAGGGCGCAGGACTTGTCATGAATCATAATTCCTCGTGGATGATCGACAGGAAGATATCTCTCGGCAATCTTCTTCGCAATTACTATCTGCCTCTTACAAACAAAGAGCTGCAGGAAGGCAAGATACCGGAGTGCGAGATTTCCGTTGATAACGACAAGACAGGAAAGCAGTATATGACTACCGGTACGGTGGAAACAAATTACAGACTCGTAAGCGTAACTATAGAGATTAAAGACAGCAATGAAAAAACAGTTTGGGAAAAAACGCTTTTTACTCCTGTAGATAAGTTTGATACTGCAAGATCGGACTATACTGCAAGAATGACTGCCCGCTCGTTCAATCTCGCCGCGTTTGCCGCATATATCGGAGAAATGCAGCTGGATGAGGGAGAGACGTATACATATACGCTTTCTGCGGTGCCCGCGACGGGAGACACTTATATTTTAAAGGAATTTACCTTTGTACAATAGGCTGCAATATTATATCATACTTGAAAGGAAGGATTTGAATTGCTGAAATTTACTGTAAAAAGAGTGCTTTCTGCTATTCCGGTACTTCTGGTTATCCTTATACTTGTATTCTCGCTGATGCGAATGATACCCGGAAATCCGATGTACTCGCTTCAGGCCGATTCAAACATGACTGAAGAAGAGCTGATAATGATGCAGGAAAAATACGGACTCAACGGATCTATCTTTGAACAGTTTTTCAGATATTTGAAAAACATTGTCAAAGGTGATTGGGGAACGTCGTTTTTTAACGGAAAACCTGTTTTCGAAAATATATTCAGCAGGATGGAACCTACTATCCTCATCACGGTTTTCGCGACTTTAATATCACTTTTGCTGGGAGTGCCGATCGGCATTTATGCCGCTACTCACCACAACAGCAAGCTGGACTATATACTTTCAAGTACTTCAATGATATTTACGATAGTCCCGAGCTTTTGTTTCGGCGTCGGGCTGCTGTATCTTTTTGCATTCAAGCTTAAATGGTTTCCCCTGTCAAGCTACGAATACATAGAAAAAGGCGGTTTTTGGAACTCTATATGGCATATCTTCCTCCCGAGCCTTGCAATAGGCTTGTCGGGAATGGCCGGATATGCGAGACATACCCGTTCACAGATGCTTGACGTATTAAATTCCGATTATATCCGTACCGCCCGCGCAAAAGGACTTTCAGACAGGAAAGTCTATTACAGGCACGCGCTCAGAAACGTCATGTCTTTTTTGATCACAATGGTTTCAGGCACTATTACAGTAAATCTCGGCGGAGCTACGGTACTTGAGAAAGTTTTCAACATTCAGGGCGTCGGACTATTATCTTACAGTTCTTTGTTCGGCAAGGATTATCCACAGGAACAGGCGATCCTCATCTTTTTTGCGGTCATTTTCGTATTTACGAATATACTGCTCGATATTGTTTACAAGCTGCTCGACCCGAGAGTACAGCTGGATTAGGAGGCATAGACCGTGGAAAAAATATCAACTGCAAAAAAGATTCGCGTATTTATAAAGCACAACGGAAGAATCATCATAGGAGGCACGCTCGTCTTTTTGATGATTATGATGGCGTTTTTTGCGCCTCTTCTTACAAAATATGATCCGAACGGAACTGATATTTACAGCCGGTTTGAAGGACCGAGCCAGGAGCACTTTCTCGGAACGGACGGATCGGGAACGGACCTTTGGTCACAGATAGTTTACGGTGCAAGGGCGTCGCTGCTCATCGCGTTTATTGCTCAGATTTTTACCATGGCTATAGGAGCGACGCTGGGACTTGTCTGCGGCTTTTTCCCTAAAGTGGACAAGGTGGTCATGCGTATATTGGAGGCGATTAATTCGCTGCCGACCATTCTCCTAATATTTGTGCTCGGAATGGTTTTCGGATCAAGTTATTTCAATCTGATCCTGACGCTCGTTATCGCCGGCTTGTTCGGCCCTACGCGTTATGTCAGAGCGCAGGTTTTGTCGCTCCGTCAAAAGGAATTTGTAGAAAGAGAAGTAGCCATGGGAGCCGGAACACTTCGTATCATGTGGATGCACGTTCTTCCGCAGTGCTCGTCATATCTTCTCGTAACTCTTGGCTCGGGTCTGTCATCGAAGATAATGTCCCTTGCTTCAATGTCATTTTTGGGAGTCGGACTTCCTTCGGGCGTTCCGAACTGGGGCACTCTTATTTCCAGCGGTCAGTCTGTGCTTATGATGTATCCGTACCTTGTATTTTATCCAATGCTGGCTCTCGCCATAACGATATTCGGATTTTCAATGCTCGGAGACGGTTTGAGAGATCTTTTCGATCCCACTACAAATTAGGAGAGACGCGATGGAAGAAAAAATACTCAGCATAAAAGATCTTAATCTTTGGTTTGACGGAGATTACAGTTCTCCTCAGATATTAAAAAACATCAATTTTGACGTATATAAAGGAGAAACACTCGGAATAGCGGGAGAGTCGGGCTGCGGAAAGTCCGTTACTTCTTTGTCCGTGTTGAGACTTCTTAAAACTCCTCCGGCAAGGATCAAGGGAGAGATAGAATTCAACGGTCAGAATCTTCTTGATCTTCCCATGAAAGAAATGCAGGGTATCAGAGGAAACAAGATCGCTATGATCTTTCAGGAGCCGATGACAAGCCTGAATCCTTTATTCAAGGTAGGATATCAGCTCGAAGAGGTTTTCCGCCTGCATCAGGGTCTTGATAAAGAAGAGGCAAAGAAAAAAGCAATTGAGATGCTTGACGCAGTCAGGATACCTCTGCCTGAACAGAGAGCCAAAGAGTATCCTTTCCAGCTTTCCGGCGGAATGCGCCAAAGAGTTATGATCGCGATGGCGCTTTCATGCCGCCCCGAGCTTTTGATCGCCGACGAACCCACGACGGCGCTTGACGTTACGATTCAGGCTCAGGTGCTGGATCTGATGAAAAAACTGCAAAAAGAATTCGGAACAGCCATTATGTTTATAACGCATGATCTTGGCGTAATCAGAGAGGTATGTGACCGCGTTGTAATCATGTATTGCGGAGAGATAGTAGAAACCGCAAAGGTTGAAGAGCTGTTCAAAAATCCGAGCCATCCTTATACTCACGGATTGCTCAGCACACTTCCTCACAGCGGCAGCAGAGAGAGGCTTGAAACGATTCCGGGCATGGTGCCCCCTGCCGGAAAATTCCCGTCCGGCTGCGTTTTCGCGCCGCGATGCAAGCATGCCTGCGATAAGTGCATAAAAAACAAACCGGAGCTGTATGATATCGGAAACGGACACAGTGTTCGCTGTTTCCTTTTCGAAGACAAGGAGGTCAATTGATGGAACCCGACAAAAAAATACTATTAAAAGTAAGAAATCTCAAACAATGGTTTCCGGTCAATTCGCTGCTTCTTGAAAAAAAGAAATATGTAAAAGCCGTAAATGACGTAAGCTTTGATCTTTATGAGGGAGAAACACTCGGAATAGCGGGAGAGTCGGGCTGCGGAAAAAGCACACTCATCCGATCCTGCCTTAGATTGTTAAAACCCACCGACGGCAGCATTGAATTTGACGGTCAGGAGATCGCAAATAAAAAACTGCGAGCCTTAAGGCCTATCCGCAAAGACATGCAGATCATTTTTCAGGATCCCTACGCTTCTCTTGACGGGAGATGGAAGGTCGGAAGACTGCTTGAGGAGCCTATGATCATAAACAAGATCTGCTCTTCGAAAAAAGAAAGAAAAGAAAAGGTAAACGAGCTTCTTGAAGCGGTAAGTATAAGTCAGGAATATATAAACCGCTTTCCTCATGAATTCTCCGGCGGACAGCGGCAGCGTATTGCTATTGCAAGTGCACTCGCGACTGACCCGAAGCTCATCGTATGCGATGAACCGGTTTCGGCCCTTGACGTTTCAGTAAGAGCGCAGGTTCTGAACCTGCTCCGTGACCTGCAAGTCAGCAGGAAGCTTACGTATATATTTGTATCTCATGATATGTCGGTAATCGAATATATCTGCGACAGAGTAGCAATAATGTATCTCGGAAAAATCGTCGAGATAGGCAGCAGAAAAGCTATATTTGAAGAATCGGCCCATCCTTACACAAAGGCGCTGCTTTCTGCGGTTCCGAAGGTGAGCGGTGAAAAAAATGCCGAGAGGATCATTCTTGAGGGCGATATCCCAAGCCCTGTAGATCCTCCGTCAGGCTGCGTATTTCGTACAAGGTGTAAATATGCCACAGAAAAATGCGCCTGCGAAGAGCCGAAGATGTGCGACCTCGGTGACGGTCATATGGCCGCCTGCCATTTGATAGGTAAAGCCTGATCAATACGATCATCTTAAAATAAAGGAGTTGTATTATGAAAAGAAGAAACAAAAAATGGATGGCATTGCTGTTAACCGCAATAATGGCAATAAGCCTGTTCTCGGCCTGCGGAGGCACGGACGAAACAAACAGCGCAGGATCAAATGAGGCTGAGTCAACGGATGAAAAAACCGCGTCCGAACCTCAAAAGGGCGGCATTGTAAACTATACATGGTATGAGCTTTCGCCTACCTTCGATCCTTACGGACAGGCTTCATGGACTACTTATATGTGGTCAAACAATGCTTTTGAAAGCTGCCTTGTAAAAGGTGAAGACGGCAAGGTTTATCCTCTTGTCTGCGACTACGAGTTTGCGCAGGACGGATTAAGTCTTAAGCTTTGGGTAAGAGAGGGCGTTTGCTTCTCCGACGGTACGCCTGTTACGCTTGAAGACGTAGTAGCTTCTCTTCAGCGCGCGGCTTCTTTTACACCCAGAGTTAAAACGGTTCTTTGGGACCTTGTTTCCGATTATGAAATAAAAGACAACGTACTGACGTTTAATTTTAGCAGCTTCAATATCGGAACGTTTGATATCTTTTCAAATCCGAGAGCCTGCTATGGTGCGGTTATGCCCAAGACCATATGTGAAAAATACGGAGACAAGCTGATTGACGATCCTCATGACTGCATCGGAACCGGCCCCTACAAGCTCGTTCCCGAAGAATCATCTGCCGGAATCAAATATGTATTTACAAGAAACGACAATTACAAAGTATGCGAAGCCAGTCCCGAAGGCAATGGTCTTGCCTCACCGAGAAGACAGTATCTTGACGGCATCGTATGCTCGTTAAACAATGACTCCAGCTCTCAGCTTATGAGCCTTATGAACGGTGAACTTGATACGCTTGCCATGACAGACAAAAAGGCTTATGAAACAAATCTTAAAGATCTTGGTTTGGGAGCCGACACTTATCCTTCAGACGGAGTTTACTACGTATTCTTTAACTGCAATGAAAACAGAGCTATTTCAGACGTAAACTTAAGACGCGCGATTTCGGCGGTAGTTGATTATGATGAAATACAGTTTGCCTGCCGTGGAGATCTGTATGACGGCTCGGTAGCCTCTCCCGTTAATTGCGGAGATGAATACAAAACCGACGTTTTCACTACAAAAGAATGGAACAGCACAAGACAGAGCAATATCGACGTCGCCAGAAAATATCTTGCAAAATCGAATTATAAAGGTGAAAAGCTTATTCTTATCACCGACAATTCCGCCTCTGCGGCAGTACTGATCGAGGATCTGGCCTCTATAGGAATAAACTGCGAGCGCCAGAGCATGAATAACAATACTATGATCGCATACGCAAATGACGGCACGCTTGATTGGGACATGATCCTTCGTTCGAATCCTTGCTCGATCAATTATCCTACTGAAATGAGCAATACGTTCTACAACAACTGGCACAACCAGAGAGGCGAGGAACTCCTTGGCCTTCTTGATACCGTTCCGGTAGGCAGCCAGGAAAGCATTGCATACTGGAATGAACTTGCCGATCTTATGGCGGAAGAGGTTCCTTTTGTGATCTTCGGTTCAACCTTTGATTTCTATGTTCATGCTCCCGGTTTAAATACAAACCGTCAGGGCGCATGGAGATACTGGTTTAATGACTGGTGGGATGATCCCGCTGCTCATATGGGAAAATAAACCGACTATCAAACCAAAGGACAGCTTATGAAAAAAATACGAATAGCTCAGATAGGAACCGGTCATACACATGCAGGAGCATGCTTTAACACGCTGAAAAAAAGAAGCGATTTATTTGAAATCGTAGGTGTGGCTGAGCCCGAGAAGGAACGTCTGGTAAGACTTGAAAGAGAGACTTATAAGGGTTTTCCCGTATATACCGTTGATGAGATACTAAACATGAAAGATCTTGACGCGGTAACGGTTGAAACTGATGAGGAATATCTTTCAAAATACGCCATCGCTGCTGCTGAAAAAAAACTTCACGTTCACATGGACAAACCCGGAGGGCTTTTGTATGACGATTTCGCCAGGCTTGTAGAAATTGTCAAAAAAAACGATACCGTTTTGCATCTCGGATATATGTATCGTTACAATCCTTACGTTTTGCAGCTTCTAAAGGAAGTGAGAAACGGAGAGTTTGGCGAAATTTTTGCAGTTGAGGCGCAGATGAACGGTCACGTTGATTATGATATACGTAAGTGGCTCTCTACGCTTCCGGGCGGTATGATGTTCTTCCTCGGATGTCATTTGGTTGATCTGCTTCTTCTTATTCGCGGCATTCCGGAAAAGGTCGTTCCTTTTAATCGCTGCACCGGGCATGATGGCCTTGATTGCACGGATTATGGGATGGCGGTATTTACATATAAAAACGGAGTCTCGTTTTTAAAGAGCAACGCGTCTGAGCTCGGAGGTTTTACGAGAAGACAGCTTGTCGTTACCGGAACGAAAAAATCAGTCGAACTCAAGCCCTTTGAAACTGTTCTTGACAAAGGCGGCCAGGTTACCGACAAAGTGGAATATCTTACGGAAGAGTGGTTTGAAAAAGGTGTTTCATCAAGAACAGAGCCGTTTGACAGATATGACGCCATGCTCGAAGCATTTGCAAAAATGGCGGCGGGAGAGAAGAAGAATCCTTTTACTCCGGATTATGAACTTCAGGTCTTTCGTACCGTTTTGCAATGCTGTAATGTTGAAATAGATTAATCTGTCCTAAGAACAAAAAGCTTCGGCACCGATATGACGCCGAAGCTTTTTTTCTTTTGAAATCATACTTTTTTTATATCGAATGAAACGCAGTCATTATAGGAAAATTTTTCAATGAATATTCCGTTTTCCATAAGCTCCCTTCCGGATCTTTTTGTTTCGCCGTAAATATAATCCGAATCAGGGTCAAGCCTTGGATAAACGGTAAGCAGATTTGTATATGGGACTTTTGTAAAAAAGAAGAGCTTACAGCGCTCATACCTCGCGTCTGCATATTCTATGGCGACAATATCATCAGTATCGATGAGAATATGAGCGTTTGCGTTTATATAAAACTCACGGTCTTTTTTATACTGTAAAATAAAATCTTTGTATTTGTTTTTGTATTCATCCGGATATGCGGCAATATCTCCGGAAAAACCGAGCGGACCGCCCGAGAGAAAAGCAAAATTGTAAGAGTCCTTTACGTTCAGCACAAAATCAAAAGCAGAATTATTGCAGCTGAGCATCAGGCCGATAAGCTCGTCTGATGAAGGACTGGGAAAACCGTAGCAATATTTTTGAACGTTCCAGCGTTCGATAAGAGACGTAGGCATACGTTTAAGAGTATTTTTTACAATATTTAGACCTTCATAGGGCCCCTGATTGTCGGAAAGCCAAAAACTGTCAAAGACAGTTCCCTGATAAAGATCCATTCTCATTCCACCCGAAGCGCATCCGGTAATATATATTCCCGGATTTTCTCTTCTTAAGGTTTCGACAAACTCACGGTGCCCCTGCATATAACGGTAAAAACCGCATCCGTCGGGGTCGTGAGGGGTAGAGGCGTTAAAGTCGAGTTTGATAAAACCGATATTATATTTCTTGATCAGCGGCCGGATCGAATCAAGCATAAAGCTTCTTGCCTCGGGATTTGAAAAATCGAAAAAGAAATCATCGAAATAGTATTCGGGATGCTGTTTTAAAATATCCGCATTTTTTCCGGCCCGTTCAGGTTCAAACCAAAGGCCGAAGACCATTCCAAGCTTCCTCACACGCTCAGAGACTTCTGAAAGTCTTCCGTAAAAACCGCCCGTAAGGTTTTCACTCCAGTCGCCTACAGCATCTGACCAGCCGCCGCCCTTACCGAACCAGCCTGCGTCAACCATAAACATCTCAACGCCGAGCTCTGCAGCGGCATCAACCTGCGCAAGTATTTCTTCGACGTCGATCGTATCAAAGTTATGAAACCATGTATTGTACATAACCGGCATCTGTCTGCGCGGATATAAGGCATTAAAGGTCTCATGAAGCTTCCATGAATCAAGGTCGTTTTCATTATGTGAATCAAAAAATATTACTTCAGGCAGTTCAATCGTTTCACCGGGCTCAACCTGAAGACGAAGGCCGTTGTTTTCAATTCCGTATTCTACGAGAACAGCCTCGTTTTTTGCAGTATATGGTCTTTTCTTTGCAGTTATGCGCCACTGACATCCGGCGATCAAATGAAATACGGTAATTTTACCGTGATATTTGTTTTTTAATGCCATCATCGGCGTTGCGCCTTCGCATGAACGCACTCCGAGACCTGCGGCGGTCACCTGAGTGACAAGCTCCTGCCAGGCGCCGCTGCTTTCGTGGTGACAGCCGTTATATTGTGTATATACTTCGTATTTGTTTCCCTCAAGAAAAAATCTGCCAAAAAAAGAGTTCAGCACTAAGGGGCGGCCCGAGGTGTTTTTAAAAGTATCTTTACGATAAACCACTCCGTTGTCAAAAAACCTGAAAACGGAAGAGACAGTATATTCTCCGGAATTTATACTATAGGCACAGGTATCATCTGTTTCATTGATCTCATAGTCCGAGACTGTGTCAACGGTTCCGAAATCACCGCTGAAATTCCACAGCCCCGTAATGCCTCTCCTGATAGGTAAAAGTGTATAAAAATACTTGTCTGCGTTCATTTAGAGTC
This sequence comes from Lachnospiraceae bacterium UBA3774, assembly GCA_002369255.1. GTDB lineage: Bacteria > Bacillota > Clostridia > Lachnospirales > Lachnospiraceae > UBA3774. The sequence continues at coordinate 5,521 of DFFO01000033.1, read as the reverse complement.
CCCTTTTATTACAACTGAATATTTTTTGAGTATTTTTTCGAATTCCGTTCGGTTGCCCGCGCCGCAGGTTTTAAACATGCGCTTTAATCGGTATTTTACTCCGTTGACTGACAGGTAATACTGATCTGCGAGCTCCTGATATGTCTTTCCGGACATCAGACCGCAAAGAAGATCCCGGTCTTCTTTTGTAATTATCTCCAGCAACGTTTCGATATTGATCATTTCTGATATTTCCGGGTCTGAGTAGTATCCGCCGCTGCCTGATACTTCAGGATCAAATAATTGTACGCCGCCTGTCTTAAAAGGCAGATTGCGTGTGGATTCACCCAAAATAAATGAATTTGTTATAGATATTTTCACTGAATGTATATACGGATTTTTGCTAAGCAGATTGCACAGGTTAAAGGCCGCATTGCCGAATTCTCTGTAATTGAGATGGGTACGGGTGATGCTTGGCGAAAATGCGTCGGAAAATTGGGTCGCGGCGCCGCAGCTTGCGATAAGATAGCCTTCGTAATCCTTAAGATGACGGATAAGCGATACTGCGGCATAATCATTTACGCATATGACCGCGTCGTACTCATCTTTTTTTGAATCAAATTCATTGTAGCAGTCTGATAAAGAGCCGTCATTGTAAAACAGATCGTTTTCATTTCCTCCGCGTGAAATAAAACATCTTACCCTATACATATCCGAAGCAGACATAGGATTGATTCCGTATAGCGCGATCTTTTTTTTGTTATATCCATTGAGATAATCATAAAGAAGCCTGATACCCTGAGGAATATTTGAAGTGACAATGCTGTAATTTCCCTGAAGAAGAGATTCTTCGTAATTTGCGATCAAAACTATACGGTTCCCGAAATATTTTTCACAGATCGGAAGAGTATTCATAAACCACTTTAGGCTGCTGCTTGCTACGAGAATAAAATCCTCTTCGCTGATTTGTTTATCCCGGAGCGCGAGAGGATCGCTTAATGTGACGAGAGAAACCCTTCTGGTACGTTTCTCGCTGATGATACCCGTGAGGATTTCTTTGTACCAGATGCTGCTGTTGTATTCAGGCTCCGCAATAAGATAAAACATTTTGATTTTCCTATGTAATAAAACAATTATATTCGAATCAATAAAGAAAAAAAGGTACAAATATCTGCAGAATTAAACATATAAATCTTGCTTTATGACTGCTATTTCCGGTGATATAAAAACAGTATAAACGCAGGAAAGGCATTAACAGCCGCAATAAAAAGCCATTAAAGCAGACATCACGGTTTAGATTATATCAAAACATAATATATCGATAAAGGCAATAATTATATTTGGTAGATGTTTAATTATATGGTGGAATTGCCAAAAAGTTGACTTTATACATATAATTTACAATGTGTTTTCGGATTTTTGCGATATTGAAAATCACAAATGTTGCAGCTTGGTTTTTAATTGTTTTTAAATAATAATACGGAGGATTATCTATGAAAAACAAGCTTTTGTTTCTCGCTTTGTTTGCCGCGATAATGCTGGCTGTCCTTCCTGTCACCGCAAAAGCGGATGATCATCATGAAGGTTATACTGCCTGGAGCGATACCGCGGCACTTCCGACGACGAACGGTTCATATTATCTGACCGCGGATGTAGAGCTTTCCGCTGCGTGGACTCTCGGTACAGGCAAAAACATTACGCTTTGCCTGAACGGACACAATATTACGCAAACCGTTGCCGGAAATCGCGTCATAGTTGTTCAGGGAAGCGCCTTGCTCAATCTTTATGATTGCAGTGAGGAGCAGGGCATTATCACCGGAGCAAATATCACAAGCACGTCAATGAACGGCGCCGGAATACTTGTTAACGGAACGGCCACGCTCAATATGTACGGCGGAATCGTTACCGGCAACACCTCTGCAGCAAACGGCGGCGGAGTCGGAATCGGCGGCGGCACCTTCAATATGTACGGCGGAAAGATCTCAGGAAACAGCGCTGTAGGCGGCGGCGGTCTTTTTATCAGAGCTTCGGCCGATTCTGCTTTTAATATGTATGGCGGTGAGATCAGCGAAAACACCGCTTCAGGTAACGGCGGCGGCATAGGCACGTATGATTCCATTGATAAAGTTGCCTCTATCAACATTTACGACGGTCTTATCACAGGAAATACTGCCGTAAAAGGCGGCGGTGTATATACCAAAAAAATAGCTTTTAATACCGAGGGCGGTGTGATTTCAGATAATACCGCTACGTCATACGGCGGCGGTATCATAACCAACGGTAATGTTACTGCTGATATCGAAGGCTTGACCATCACCGGAAACAGAGGACTTCGCGGCGGCGGAATGTCGATCGAGGCGACCGGAGATTCTGTCCTTCTTAAAAACGCGACGATTACCGGCAACATAGCTACAGGAACTTCAGACAGAGGCGGAGCCGGAATATACCTCGGCGTAAATCAGGCGCTTACGATCAGCGGAAAGATGATCATTACCGGAAACACTTTAAACGGCAATGCATCAAACCTTACCGTTGCTTACAACAGAACCGCGATTGAAAGCTCGCTCTCATCCGAATCTGTTATCGGTGTAAACAATTATCCTGCTGAGAATAAAAATATTATCTCATCTGTTAACTCAGCCAATTTGGGCTGCTATCTGCCGGATGATGAAGACGCGCGACTTCGTTACAATTCAAACGGTCTTCTTTCTGCGATTGCAGCAACAGATCACGTTCAGCATCACGGCTATACGGCCTGCGATCATTCTTCGGCCACATGGAAAGCATGGACAAACTCCACTTCGCTTCCCAATGCCAGCGGATATTATTATCTTACCTGTGACGTAAATATTACTTCCACGCAGGTAAGAACAGATCTTGATATCACTATCTGTCTCAACGGATACAATATTACTCAGACCTATACTGCTACCCAGCGCAGAATTATCGGTGTAAACGGCGGTTCTTTGCATATTTGTGACTGTTCTGCAGTTACAAGAGGCGACGGCACGTATGACGCAGGTATTCTCAGCGGCGGAAAAGCTACCGCTTCTGCGGGAGCAGCAGGCATCTACGTATACAACGGAGGAAAGCTTTATCTTGAAGACGGCATCATCCGCGGAAACGTTTCTGACGGATCCGGCGGAGCCATCGTTGTATCCGGCACCGAGTCTTATTTTGAAATGAACGGCGGAGAGATTTCAGGAAACACCGCAAATCTCGGAGGAGCCGTCTTTATCGGAAACAGCAATGCAAAAATGACCGGCGGAAAGATAGTCGGAAATACTGCAGTAAAAGGCGGCGGAGTATATGTAAACGGCAATTCGAATTTTGAAATGACCGGCGGAAAGATCACCGGCAACACCGCGACAGGCGGAAGCGCCGTTTACGTAGATATTGACGCAAATCTGTTTACGTTTGGCGACGTCGCTATAGCTTCAGCCGAAATGATAGGCGGAAACACTTCCGACGAAAACCATACGGAACCTATATGGAGCAGAGGTTTTGTCGAGATCGCCGGCGCTGTAGCTACTGAAGGGGTTGTTTATCAGGAGAGAACAGCCGCTAAATTCGAATCTCTTAAAGGAACCGTTTCTGATAACGTAACCGCAGCTTTTGCAGTAAAACTCGCTCCCAAGAGCGGAGACAACGTCAGAATGACATACCAAAACGGCAGTGAAACCGTTGCCGAATACGGTACGTATGACGAGAAAAGCGGTTTGTATATTTTCCAGACTACCGTAAATATAAATCGTATTGCAAATCCTCTTGGTATTGTTATTCTCTCAAATAGTGCTACAATCAACAAAAAAGAAGATTATTCGATACTTGATTACTTCAATGCTCTGGCTGCTATGACAGATGAGAGCGTAAGCGAAGAGACGAAGGAGTTCATGGCAAATCTCATTGTATTTGCGGACCTTCTTCAGCAATATGCCGAAAATAACGGCTATTCAGAGCCCGGAACTGCGATCGCGCGCCAGGATTGGGTCGCTGAATACAAAACCGATGAAACAAGTACCGAAAACAACAAGTCTTCAAGTTATGGAACCGGATATAGCGCAAGAGTCATTAATTCCGCGACGCTTCGTCTTTCGGACAAGATAAACCTTCTGTTTAAGTACAACAATGCAGCGGGTGCAACTATCCAGGTTAAAAAGAACGGAACGGTTCTTGAGGAAGAAATAGATTATCTTGTTAATAACGGCATGATCCTCATTCCGAGACTGTCGCCTGTTGACTATTCATCAGTTTATACTGTTACTGCGTTTGACGGTGAGAACATCATGCAGACAGTTACCTACAGTGTTTATTCATACTGCACGGTTAAACAGACCGCTGATACTGATGATCTTTTCAGAGCTATATTTAACTATGGTGAATCTGCAAAGGCTTTAATTCAGTAATCTGCTGATTTTTTAAAAAAAAGCAGTGCAGATAATGTGATTGATCCATTTTTCTGCACTGCTTTTATAATACACATATCATTAGGAGGAAGTTATGCGTTGGAGTAAAGAAAAGGCCTGGGAATGGTATGATTCACGGCCTTGGATGCGGGGCTGCAATTATATGAGCGCCGATTGTGCCAATCGTGTTGATCAATGGCAGGAGCTTGGTTTTGAGGAACGTTTCAAAACTGCACAAAAAGAAATGGCTCTGGTCAAGGAAACCGGTTTTAATACTGTTCGTCTTATCCCGGAATACGTCGTATGGAAAGAAGAACATGACGGATTTATGGAGCGCTTTGAAAGATATATATCTCTTTGCGCGCAATACGGGCAGTCTGTTATGATCGTTCTTGCGAGCGATTGTATGCCGCCTATGTCTGAAGACTGGAAGCTGCCTGCTATCGGTGTGCAGCATTATGACTGGGGTTATCACGGCGGAAGAAAAAAATCACAGCACGGACCTCATGAGGGGCCGGCTCCGCACTATTATCTTGACGATCCCGTAACAAGAGAAGAATACTTTGATATGATCCGCGATATCGTTACGACTTATAAGGACGATCCGCGTATATGCATCTGGGATCTTTACAACGAACCGGGAGCCAGTAAACGGTATGATATAACCGTTCCCAATCTTAAAAGAATATTTGAGATCGTAAGAGAGATCGACCCGATCCAGCCGCTTACGGTCGGAATGCTTCGGGTTCCTCCGGATGAAAATATACCGCTGCTTCCTCCGGATCAATACGCGCTTGAACACGTAGATATTATTTCTTACCACTTTTATAAGGATTTTAATTCTCACGTCAGGATTATCAAACGCCTGAAAAAAGAAGGCCGTCCGATAATCTGCTCGGAATGGTTATGCAGATGCACTAAAAATGACGTATTTACCTGTTTTCCGCTGTTTTATCTTGAAAAGATCGGCTGTTACAACTGGGGCTTTGTGGCCGGAAAATATCAGACATACGAGCCTTGGGAAAACACCTGGTACAACTATTACAACGGCACTAATACCGACGTGGATTTTACAAAATGGTTTCACGATCTTTACCGTCCGAGCTTAAGGCCCTATGATCCGAAGGAAATCGATT
>DFFO01000102.1 GCA_002369255.1 Lachnospiraceae bacterium UBA3774 | reverse complement strand
CTCTACCTTGTAAAGACCTTCATAGCTACTGTCTATCGTGCCGTTTTTTACGTAAAACTCATATGTGGTGCCAAGGCCCTGCGTATTATTCGCATAGCCCGTATAGGTATTCATCCATCTTCCGTTTTCGTAATATCTCGCGTTGTCAGTCTCTGCAAAGGCAGTAAAATGGAAGTTTATCAGGCCTTTTTCTATGCGGTATCTGTATATTCCCTGACCTGCGTTATATCTTGTCATATCGGTAGCAAAGCCCGTAGTGGTGGCCTGGAATTTGCCGTATCTGTAATATCTCCAGACTCCGTCCACCTTGTAAAGACCCTCATAGTCCTCATCAAGCACGCCGTCTGCTATCTTGTACTGATACAGGCTGGCCGTTTCGCCGTTTGTATTGGCATATCCGGTATATGTCTTTTGCCATTTTCCGTTCGCATAATAGCGGCCGCCGTCTTCTTCGGCAACTGCGCAGTAAGAAGTGTTCCAGATACCGTTTTCAATTCTCAGTCTGTTGTTGTTATAATCTATAAAACCGGTAAAATCTTCAGCTACGCTGCCGCCTGTAACGTAATACCACACGCCGTCTTTTTTGATGACTCCGTCATTGGCAAATTCGACGATATTTAAATCCAGCGCTGCGGTTTCATTTATAACAGTCGTTTCCGTCCTGCTGTTTTTGCAGACTACCGAAACCTTTACCGCGTCCTTAATAGTCGTGCCGACAGAGAACGTCTCAGCCGCAGAAACTTTAAACGAGAAGATATTTCCGGAAAACTGTGAGGGCTGAGCTTTTCCGTCCGATCCAAGCGCAGTGACAGAAAAAGCTCCGATCAGCTTGTCGTCGTTAAATTCGTCAAGTCCGGTTCCCGTCATCCACTTTCCGCTGCCGCTTACAAAGGATATGCCGCTTTTGGTGGTAATCTCGATAGAACCTGACGTGGCGCTTATGCTCTCGCCAAGCCGGACCGTAATATCCATCGTCTCTCCGGGCGTGATGCCCCACGAATTGCTCATTTGAAGCGAAAGCTTTTCTCCGGCCGCAAACGTGCCGTTGCCAAATGCCGTTAAGGCTGTAATTACCATGATAATAAGAGAAATTTTAATCTTTTTCATAATATCCTCTTTTCATTTGATCAAACTAAAGGCCCGGATCAGTTTTCATCCGAATAGTCAGCCGGTATTTCGATACTGTAAACCGCAGGATCCGAAATGTGTTTTATAAGATATACTACGTCCGAATCGTCTTTTTTTCCGTCGCCGTTATAATCGGTAAATGATTCATACAGCGGATACTGTTCCGGAAAATAACGATTCATCAAAAGATATACAGCGTCATTTTTATCCGTAATCCCGTCTTTGTTTATGTCGCCGGCTTTGTAAAAAACGTCTTGATCTCCCAGGAACTCTCCGTCCTTACCGGAAACATCCACAACTCCGATAACGTCTTCATTTTCTGCCGGCACCCTCGGCGCGAAGGCCAGGCTCAGCGCACCGGCAAAAATGACAGCGGTAAAAATAATAATGATCCTTTTTTTCATATAATCTTATCCGAATATTATCGTAGGAAGCTCTATTACCGATCCCGAAGGCTTCGAGGACGAGGAGCTCTCCTCTGACTGATCCTGTGAGCCCGCCTCAGCATTCAGGCTTTCAAAGTAGTTTAGTATATATGCCACGTCCGTGTCATCGGTTTTTCCGTCGTCATTAACGTCCGTCTTTACGTCCTGTCCGATCGGATATTCGTCCGGGAAATACAGATGCATCATAAGCAGACGCGCGTCTTCTTCGTTTACCGTGCCGTCTGTATTTATATCGCCTGTTTTTGGCGAAGTCTTCGCGGCGGATACTCCGTAAACTCCCGAAAAGCCGAATACAAAAAGCACCGCAACCGCACAAAGTATTATGACCGGATAATATTTCTTACTCTTCTTCATTGTCAAGCAGATCACCTTCAACCAGGTCAGTATATAAGATCCCGTCCAAATGGTCATTTTCATGTAAAATGGCTCTTGCCAGAAGCCCTTCTGCCTCTACCTCGCGCCAGTTCATATTCTCGTCCTGTGCTCTGACCTTTACGTGCATGGGACGTTTGACCATTCCGTGTTTTCCGGGAACCGACAGACAACCTTCAAATCCTTCCTGTTCTCCTGAAGTTTCCAAGATCTCGGGATTGATCATGGTATATTTGTCGGATTCTCCGTCTTCTTTCGGGACATCCACAACAAAAACCCTTTTTTTGATACCTATCTGAGGGGCGGCGAGTCCCACTCCGTCTGAGTCATACATGGTTTCATACATATCTTTTATTATGGTCTGAAGCCTCGGAGTCATTTCCGCGACGGGCTTTGCTTTTCCTCTCAGAATATCGTCTCCTCTTTCTCTGATCGTTCTGATAGCCATTTCCCCTCCTCAAATCAAAGAATATCGATTTGCACCGATGATGTTATCGGTTCTTTAATAATATCATTTTGTATACTTTTTAACAATTCCCTGTCGGGAAATTTGACAAAAAACATCCGTCTGTATTTATCCTGTATTTTTTTTATTCCCGTATCTGACGGCCCTATCAGGTGAAGATCGCTGTCGGCGTATTTTTTTGAGATCATACCGATCAGATATTCGGTTTCGGAATAAACCTCTTCTTCGGAAGGGTTTGTCAAAAGCACGCTGAGCATCGCGCCCGCGGGCGGATAGTCAAGCAGCTTGCGATAATCGATCTCATCTGCGTAAAAGCCTTCGTAATCCTGTGCCGCGGCAAATCTGATAGTCGAATTGTCCGGATTGTAAGTCTGTATAATAACGAGCCCTTCTTTATCTCCGCGTCCCGCTCTTCCCGCCGCCTGCGTAAGAAGCTGGAAGGTACGCTCCGACGCCCGAAAATCGTTTGAGTACAGCGAAAGATCTGCCGCGATAACTCCGACCAGCGTAACGTTTGGGAAGTCGTGACCCTTTACTATCATCTGTGTGCCTATGAGGATATCGGCTTTTCCTTTTGAAAAGCTCTCGATGATCCTGCTGTGTCCGGCCTTTCCCGAAGTGGTATCCGCGTCCATCCGCAGTACCCGTGCCTCAGGAAATAGCTGCTTTGTCAGAGACTCTATTTTCTGAGTTCCTATGCCAAAGGCGGCAATATACTTCGAGCCGCATTTCGGGCATACTGTAGGAGCTTTTTGCTCATATCCGCAATAATGACATATCAGCCTGCCGCCGGCATGCGAAGTAAGCGAAACGTCGCAGTGAGGGCATTTTACAACGTGACCGCAGGATCTGCATGAAACAAATCCGGCAAACCCTCTGCGATTGAGAAAAAGCATCACCTGTTCTTTCTTTTCAAGTCTGTCCAAAATCCCCGCGGCCAGTTCGCGGCTGAATATGGAACGGTTTCCGCTTTTTAGCTCTTCGCGCAGATCGACTATATGAACCTTTGGCAGTTTGCTGTTTTCTACGGCGCGTTCCTTTAACAAAAACAGTCTGTATCTACCGTCAAGCGCTTTTTTGTAATCGTCCAAAAGCGGCGTGGCCGAACCGAGGACCAGCCCCGCTCCCGCAAGCAGAGCTCTCATCTCCGCGACCTCCACCGTATTGTATCTCGGAGTGGTCTCGCTAAAATATGCATTTTCGTGTTCTTCGTCAACGATGATAAGCCCGAGGTTTTTGAAAGAAACAAATACGGCGGAGCGCGGTCCGATCACAAGGTCGAGCTCCCCTTTTGCGGCAGCGCTCTGCACTGCATACTTTTCTCCCGCAGAGAGTCTCGAGTTTATTACTCCGACGCGATCTGCGTACCGGGAATGGAAGATTCTGATGTTTTGAAGTGTAAGGGAGATTTCCGGGATCAGAAGGATCACCTGCTTGCCGCGGCTTATCATCTCGTCTATCAGAGCCATGTAAACCTGCGTCTTTCCGCTTCCCGTAATCCCGTGCAAAAGCGCGGGCTTTGAAAGATCGGAAAGAATGCCGGAAACCGCCGCCTGCTGTTCGCTGTTCAGAGCGATATGCTCTGTCGGCTCTTTGGCCTCGACTGTCGCGTGCTCTACTCTTGTTTTCTTTTTTGCGACAGTCTTTTTTGACGGCATAACAGTCTTTAGCGCCTGATTGAGCGTGCAGCCGTAGCGATCACGCATAAAAATCGCAAGCTCTATCAGCGACGGATCGATCCGCAAAGACCCTTCCACGACAGAAATGATACTCTTAATCTTTTCTTTTTCAAAAGCCGTCTCTTCACGGACTTTCAAAACGTAGCCCGTTATCTGTCTGCTGCCAAAAGGGACAGTAACTTTTACGCCGACCTTTATGCGCTCGTCCAATTCGGCGGGAACCTCATAGTCAAACGTTTTATCAAGTTTTTGAAGTGAAATATCCACTATAACGCTGGCATATTTCAAAGTTCCAGTTCCTCCGCGGCGCTTGCGATCTCATTTAGCTTCATTCCGTTTGAGCCCTTCAGCAGGACAACGTCTCCCCGCTCAAGGATTGTTTTCAGCGTCTTAAAGCCTTCTTCGTTTGTTTTAGTGATAAATGTGGGCACGTTGCCTTTTATGGCTTCGCGCGCGATGTTTTCAGATAGTTCTCCGATGGTAATGACTGCGTCAGGCTTTTTTTCCGAAACGTATTTTCCGACCTCTTCGTGATACAGCGGCGCGTTTTTGCCAAGCTCAAACATATCCGCAAGAACGGCTATCTTCTTTCCCGGAGCATTAAAGTCCGCGAGTACGTCGATAGCTGCTTTCATTGAATCCGGGCTTGCGTTATAAGAATCGTCTATCAGCGTAAAGCCTTTCATGCGTTTTATCTCAAGTCTTCTCGAAAAGCCTTTGAAGCTGCCAAGAGCCCCGGCGCAGGAATCAAGGTCAAGTCCCATCGCGCCGCATACGCAAAGCGCTGCAAGTGCGTTTTGCACAAGATGTCTTCCCGCGGTTTCAAGCCGCACTTTGACGATCGTCTTTCCGGCGCGGCCTTTAGCGCGTCCCTTTCCGAAAACGGGAATCTGAGTATTAACTGTAAGATCGAACGTAACAGCGCCGCCGCACGTCACGGGATTTTCGCCTCTGACGTCGCAGTTTTCGGACAGCCCGTAAGTGATAACGTTAAAAGGCAACCTGTCTTTAAGACCCTTAAGCAACGGGTCGTCCCCGTTTACAAACAGGATACCGTCTTTGTCAAAGCAGTCGGTAATATGCAGCTTTTCAGCGAGTATCGCCTCCTGTGAGCCGAGATTTTCAATATGCGATACCCCGATATTGGTAATAACAGCTATTTGGGGTCTTCCGACCTCTGCTATCCGGCTCATTTCTCCGGGCTCGCTCATACCAAATTCCATGACCGCAATGTCTGCGTCCGGATCAAGCAGACCGAGCGTGATCGGTACTCCGATCTGGCTGTTGCTGTTTCCGGAAGTGGAAGTAACATTTAAAGCCGCCGAAAGCGCACAGCAGATCATTTCGCGCGTCGTGGTTTTCCCCACGCTTCCGGTCACTCCCACTACGGGCATATCAAGCTTTGATCTTAAAAAACGTCCTATGTCCAAAAGCGCTTTTTTTGTATCTTTTACAAGAACGACGGGATGATCGTCCATAAGGTGAGGCATTTCCTTTTCGGTCAGGCAGGCCGCCGCTCCTTTGTCAAAAGCGGAGCCGATATACAGATGTCCGTCGGTGCGTTCTCCGACGATGGGAACGTAAAGAGCCCCGGAAGTGACCTTTCTTGAGTCAACCTCGATATGGGTTACGGCGGTTTGCCCGCTTCCGCAGCAAAGCGACCCCGATGCCGCCTGCGCTATATCATTTACAGTGATATTTTTCATTTTACCAGCCTGTTTTCTTTATGGTTTTTTCAACTTCTTCAACGTCCGACAAATGCGTTCTTACGCCTCGGACCTCCTGATAATCCTCGTGGCCTTTTCCGATGATTGCTATAACGTCTCCTGCCTGCGATCTTTCTATCGCGTAGGCGATCGCCTCTCTTCTGTCAGGTATTTCAACGCACGGACATCCGGTAGGATCAAAGCCTTTATGAATATCCTTTATGATATTTTCCGGGGCTTCAAAACGCGGATTATCGTTTGTGATGACGGCAAGATCCGCGGCCTTTCCGACCGCCTCTCCCATCTCATATCTGCGGTGCGGGTCTCTGTCGCCTCCGCAGCCGAAAACCACCACGAGTCTTTTGGGGTTATACTCTTTTAGTGTTTCCAGCATGCTCTTGGCGCTGACTCCGTTGTGCGCGTAATCAACTATTACAGTGCATCTGTCCCCCGAATAGGCGATCTGCATTCTTCCGGCCACCTTTACGGTCTTCATCGCCGCAAGCACGGCTTCTTTTGAGATATCCAAAAGCTCCGCTGCGCAGATGGCGGCAAGCGCATTATATACGTTGTAAACTCCGGGAATATCAAGAAGAACCCTATAGGCTTCCTTTCCGGAATAGCAAAACTCGCTTCCCATAAAACCCGGATAATGCACGCCGGTTACGTCCGACGCGGTAAAATCCGCTTTTCCATTCAGAGAATAAGTCAAAAGCCTGCAAGTATGGTCTTTTATGATCTCCTCAAAATGCGGATCATCAATGTTTACAAGACCCACCCTGCATCTTTGCAGCAGGCTCGACTTCCAAAAAAGATATTCCTCAAAATCCGCATGCTCGTCTTTTCCTATATGATCGGGAGAAATATTCGAAAAAATACCGATATCATAAAAAATGCCTTCTACGCGGTCTGTTTTAAGTCCTTGGGAAGATACCTCCATTACAAGATACTCACAGCCGTCATCGCGCATCATGGAAAGGTATTTCTGGATCTCATATGATTCCGGAGTGGTGTTTTTTGTGGGATACTTTTTTTCGCCTATCAAAACTCCATTCGTTCCTATCAGACCGGTTTTCTTTCCGGCGGCCTCAAGAATGGCCTTTATCATGTAGGACATCGTAGTCTTGCCTTTTGTTCCGGTAATACCTATGGTTTTTAAGTCTCTTGCGGGATATCCGAAAAGCGCGGCTGACATTCGGGCGAGCGTCTGCCTTTCATTTTTTATCATGATCACCGTTATATTTTCCGGGAGCTCTACGGGCTTTGATACGATCACCGCCATGCAGCCCGCGCCGACCGCATCCGCGGCGTATTTGTGTCCGTCCGCTCTGCTTCCCGTAAGGCAGAAAAACGCCGCCCCGGGGGCCGCCTTTCTCGAATCGTAAATTATATCGTTCACTTCTGTTTCAACAGAGCCCGAAACGACTTTATATTCCACGTTTTCAAGCAGCTTTGCAAGTTTCATTTCTTCTCCCATATCACAGGCACCGTCTTTAATAAAGGCGGTGCCGGATCTTTATTCGTTTATCGAATTCATATAGCTGTCAAATTCTTCCATCGTCATCAAAACCTCACGCGGCTTTTTGCCTTCCTCGGGGCCTACGACTCCGGCTTCGGAAAGCGAATCCATTATTCTTGCGGCGCGGTTAAAGCCTATCTGGAAGCGCCTTTGAAGATTGCCTATGGAAGCCTTTTCGTTTTCGATGATATAACGCGCGCAGGGCTCGAAGAGCTCGTCTGTTTCACCCTTGGCGGGCCCCGGCTCCACAGCGCCCAGGCTCTTTGCCGCTATCTCGCCGGCAAGAGTCTTTTGCTTTGCATTATAGCTTTCGTCTCTTTGATTTGCCCAAAACTCTGCAACCGCAAGCACCTCGTCGTCATCCACATAAGCGCCCTGTACTCTGACGGGCTTTGGAAGCCACTGGGGATTGTAAAGCATATCGCCCTTTCCGATAAGGTTTTCCGCGCCTGTCTGGTCGATGATGATCCTTGATTCGATACCGGAAGAAACAGCAAGCGCGATCCTCGAAGGGATGTTGGCTTTGATAAGACCCGTCACGACCTTGACAGAAGGTCTTTGAGTAGCAAGCACCAGATGGATGCCCGCGGCTCTGGCAAGCTGCGCAAGTCTGACTATCGCTTCTTCGGCCTCATGCGCGGCCACCATCATAAGATCAGCCATTTCATCTACTATGATTATCAGCTCAGGCAGCTTTTCGGGGCGCTCCTCGTCGGGTTCATGACTCTCGGCCCGGTCATATTCCTGCTGGAGCTCGACTATCTTTTCGTTGTAGGAATGGATTTCTTTCACGCCAAGATCAGCAAATTTTTTGTATCTCTGATCCATTTCCGCAACTCCCCAGTTCAAAGCTCCGGCGGCTTTTTTCGCGTCTGTAACAACCGGCACGAGCAGATGAGGTATGCCCGAATAGAGCGTAAGCTCTACCTGTTTGGGATCGATCATGATAAATTTGACCTCATCCGGAGTTGCGCGGTAAAGGATACTGAGAATGATAGTATTTAAGCACACGGATTTGCCGGATCCGGTAGCGCCCGCTATCAGCACGTGAGGCATTTTTGCTATATCAGAAACAATGCAGCCGCCGGCTATATCTTTTCCGAGTCCGAAAGCAAGTTTTGATTTGGCGTTTTTAAATTTGTCCGATTCAAGTATTTCGCGAAGTCTGACTATCGACCCTTCAGGATTGGGAACTTCTATTCCGACGGCGGCCTTTCCCGGGATCGGCGCTTCTATTCGTATATCGGACGCTGCAAGCGCGAGCGTAATGTCGTTTTTCAGCGCCTGTATCCGCGCGACCTTGACGCCCTCGTCGGGAACGAGCTCGTATCTTGTAACGGTCGGTCCGCAGCTGATATCGGTAACGGCTGCGCCTACGTCAAAGCTCCTGAGTGTACGCTCGAGCTTTGCGGCGGTGGCCCGAAGCTCGGCGTTTCCCGCGGATGAGCTTTTTCCGGCTTTCTCAAGAAGCGAAACGGGCGGTAGTCTGTAGGTCTTTTTCGGTCTGACTCTCGGTTTTTGAGCGGCGGGCGTACCTTTCGAGAAAACGGCTCCGAAGGAGCTTTCCTTGTATCCTCCGCTGCTCCATATGCTCTCAGGCTGCGCAGCTTCCGTCTTCCCTGCCTGTTCTTCCGTATTTTCGTATAATTCTTCCGGAACATTTGTCCGTGGTTCTTCGTAATAATCTTTTGAGAGCGCGTCCGTCCAGCTGTTGACTACGCCGACAGCGGGCGACGTGGCGGGAGCGGCGTGTCCCGCTTCATCTGTTTTTGCGGTTTCTTTCTTTTCCGGCTCAGCTTCGAAAGTCTGCCGAGGCGTCTGCCTTGCAGGCATTTTAACCGAGGTCTTTTCACTGCCTCTGTAAATATTGAGTTCTCTCTCGTTTTCGTTTACGATAGGCGCAGCGGGCGCGTCTCCTATTCTCAGATCGTCGGGAACGCCCTGCTGTCTTAACGCTTCGCGTCTTTCCTCAAGTTTTTTTGCACGATGATTTTTGCGTTCAAGATCCCTTAACTCACGCTTTTGACGCGCATAATCCATATCTTCCCTGGTGCGTTCCCGGACTCTTTCACCCTTGTCTTTGATCGGCCTGAGTATTGATTTTCCGGTAAGCAGTACAAAAAAGATAAGCGTCAAAAATACAAAGATAATATAACTTGCTATAAGCCCTATCTTCGGTATCATAAGCGACGTAAGCCAGCCACCGACGAGCCCTCCGTTAAAACCTGACGCGCCGTGTTTGTAAAACTCCGCGACAGTATGATTTCCGGACGCCACCATGCTGTCGAGCAGACTGGCCAGAGCGCAAAGGCAGATAAAAAGCAAAATACCGCAGATGATCTTGAGTATGCCGGATGAGCCGTTTTCTTTTTTCCTGAGTATCAGATATATTGTCACTGCGCCAAGTATAAAGGGAAAAACGTAGCCGAGAGCTCCGAACAGTCCGCAGATAACAGAGCGGACAGCGCTTCCAAAGCTCCCTGCCACGTCTATGACGCAAAGAAACAGCACTATGCATATAAGTGCGGTAATTAGTATTTTGATTTCTTTATTCAGAGTATCAGCCGCGCCGCTTTTACCCGGTGCCGCCTTTCCCGAAGGCTTTTTTCCCGTCTTCTTTTTCTGAGCCACTTTAGTTTCTCCTTTTTCTGTAAACCAGGCTGACCCATTCGCCGTCTTTTGAGCATTCCAGATATTCCCATTCGGGATTATCTCCGAATGCTTTTCTGACTTCGGTTTCTTTTGATTCAATTATACCACTAACAATGAATATTGCGCCATCTTTTATGTGCTTTGATATTTCTTTTTGGAGCATAATGATCGCGGGAGCAAGGATATTTGCGGCACACATATCATAGCCTTCGCCCACCCGGGCTTTGATCTTTTCATCGTCGATTATGTTTCCCGAAACTATCTCAAAAGCTTCTTTTTTTATGCCGTTTACGTCGGCATTTTCTCTTGCCGCGGTAATGGCGCAGGGGTCAAGATCCGTGCCCAGGGCAAACGAGGCTCCGGACTTTAAAGCGACTATTGACAAGATCCCGCTTCCCGTGCCTATATCGAGAAAACGATCGCCCCGGGAAATATATTTTCTGATCGCTTTTATACACAGTTTTGTGGTTTCGTGCGAGCCCGTTCCAAATGCCGCGCCGGGATCTATCGATATCAGGAGCCTGTAATCGTCGTCTTCAGGCGCGGTCTCCCAGGTTGGTTTTATCATAATATCATCGACACGGAACGGATGAAAAAACTGCTTCCAATTGTTCAGCCAGTCCTTATCGTCGGTTTCGCCCGCAGTGATTTCAAGCGAGCCGGCATCTGTATAGGTGCCGACTGTCCTTAGCGCCTCGGTAATATTTGACAGATATTTTGCGAGCGCATTTTCAGTAAGATCGCCGTCTAAGTAAAAATGAACCTTTGCGCTGCCGTCGTCTTCCGGAAGCTCCGGCATGATATCCACAAACATTTCCTGCGTTTCCTTGTCGCTGAGCGGCGCGTTATCTTCGATTTCTATCCCTTCAACGCCGCATTCGCTAAGCGCCTGACTGATAAAATCGACCGCTTCCTGCGTAGTATCTATTGTGAATTTTTTCCAGATCATAAAACCTCTTTACGTATATTTATTTTTTGCGGCCGGGCTTTTCTTTTCCAAAATTGTTTAAGGTGCCGCCCATCGCCTCGTCATAGGCGAGAAGCGCGCTCTTTTGTCTGTCGTTCATTCTTTCGGGTATTTTTACCATAAACGTAACGTAATGATCGCCCCGAACGTTCTTGTTTCTAAGCGACGGAACGCCTTTGCCTTTGAATCTGATCCTGCTTCCGGGCTGGGTGCCGGGCTTTAGTTCGTATTCTACTTCTCCGTCAACTGTCCTGATATGCAGTTTGTCGCCGAGAGCAGCCTGCGTCATCGATATCTCGCAGGTAGAGAAGATATTTGTTCCTTCCCTCGAAAAATATCTGCTGCCTTCGATCACGGCCTCTACGAGCAGATCGCCTCTCGGGCCTCCGTTCCTGCCGGGCTCGCCTTTTTCTCTGATACGGACGCTCTGACCCTCGTCAATACCGGCCGGGATCCTGACCGAAATAAGCTTTGAAGATGAAATATATCCGGTGCCTCTGCAATAACTGCATTTTTCTTTGATCACGGTTCCGGCGCCTCTGCAGGTCGGGCAATCGCTCACGCTGCGCATCATGCCAAAGAGCGACTGCTGTTCCGATACGACCTGTCCGCTTCCCCCGCATCTTGTGCACGTTTCGGGTTTTGTGCCTTCTTTTGCTCCGGTGCCGTGGCAGTGCGGGCACTCGTCGTCGGTATTTATACGGATCTCCTTTTCACAGCCGAATACCGCTTCTTCAAACGTCAGTCTTACTGACGTGCGCAGATTTGCTCCCTTTATCGGTTGATTGGGATTTGACGAAGCTCTTCTGCCGAAGCCTCCGCCGAAAAGATCTCCGAATATATCTCCAAATCCTCCGAAACCGCTGAAATCAAAACCGCCAAACCCGCCTCCGGCTCCGCCGTTTTCAAATGCGGCATGTCCGAACTGATCATACTGTTTGCGCTTTTCCGCATCCGAAAGCACGGCGTATGCCTCGGAAGCTTCTTTGAATTTTGATTCCGCTTCTTTGTCATCCGGGTGCGTATCGGGATGATATTTTTTTGCAAGTTCTCTGTAGGCTTTTTTCAGTTCCGCCTCGGAAGCTGTTTTGGGTACTCCGAGCACTTCGTAGTAATCTCTTTTTTCAGCCATATACTTACCTCATATTTTTGCCAGACGAAGATACGGCTTTTCATGCGGGGCAAAACCCGGGATGGAAAACACGCCGCAGGGCGGCCTTAAAAACAAGGTCGCCCACGGATCTGACAAATGATTTTTTCTTAATGATTATACTTCTTTATAGTCGGCGTCAACAACGTCGTCGTCAGCGCCTGCGGAAGACTGTCCCTGTTCGGGGCCGGCTCCGGCCTGTCCGGCTGCCGACTGCATATTCTCATACATCTTTGAGAACAGCTCCTGCGCGCTCTTTGCAAGCGCCTCTTTGCCTTCCTTGAGCTCATTTATCTGGCTGTCGGTAAGCTCCTGCGCATTTCTTGCCGCCTCGACTTTTTCCTTGAGCGAAGAAAGATCCGTTTCGACCTGTCCTTTTAAGCCCGCGTCAAGCTTGTCGCCTACCTCTTCCATGGCCTTTTCGGTCTGGAATACGAGAGCGTCCGCGTCATTTAGGGCGTCGATACCTTCCTTGCGCTTCTTGTCGGCAGCTTCAAATTCCGCAGCTTCCTTGACAGCTTTGTTTATATCTTCTTCGGACATATTCGATCCGGAAGTGATCGTGATATGCTGTTCTTTTCCGGTGCCGAGATCTTTTGCAGAAACGTTTACGATACCGTTTGCATCAATATCAAAGGTAACCTCGATCTGAGGAACTCCGCGTCTTGCGGGCGGTATTCCGTCAAGTCTGAACTGACCGAGAGACTTGTTGTCTCTTGCAAACTGTCTTTCACCCTGAAGAACGTTGATATCTACGGCAGTCTGATTGTCTGCGGCAGTAGAGAATACCTGTGAGTGCTTCGTAGGAATGGTGGTATTTCTCTCGATAAGTCTGGTCGCCACTCCGCCCATCGTTTCAATGGAAAGGGAAAGAGGCGTTACGTCAAGCAGAAGCACTCCGCCGGCGCCTGCGTCTCCGGCAAGCTTTCCGCCCTGGATGGCCGCGCCGAGAGCAACGCACTCATCGGGATTGAGGCTCTTGTTCGGCTCCTTGCCGGTAAGCGTCTTAACCTTGTCCTGAACAGCGGGAATACGAGTCGAACCGCCGACAAGAATGACTTTGTCGATATCGGACGATGAAAGTCCCGCGTCTTTTAACGCATTGTTTACCGGGATGACCGTCTTTTCTACAAGATCGTGGGTCAGCTCGTCAAACTTCGCTCTGGTAAGAGTCATATCAAAATGCTTGGGGCCTTCGTTCGTGGCCGTGATAAAGGGCAGGTTGATGTTTGTGGTGGTAGCGGTAGAGAGCTCTTTTTTGGCTTTTTCGGCAGCCTCTTTGAGTCTCTGCATAGCCATCTTGTCATTTGAGAGATCTACGCCTTCGGCTTTTTTGAACTCGGAAAGCATATATTCAACGAGAACGTTGTCAAAGTCATCTCCGCCGAGTCTCGTGTCGCCGTTTGTGGCAAGTACCTCGATAACGCCGTCTCCTATTTCAATAATGGATACGTCGAAAGTACCGCCGCCAAGGT
>DFFO01000065.1 GCA_002369255.1 Lachnospiraceae bacterium UBA3774 | reverse complement strand
CGTATTTCTCGCCAAACAGTGCCATAGCGCCGCTCTTCTTGGCGTCTTCTATATCCATAACGTCCGTAACGACTTTCAGATCAAGCGAGATCTGCTCATTGACGAGCTTTTCTACCGCAGCGATTTCTTCTGCTGTCATTGCGGAAAAATGAGTAAAGTCAAAACGGAGTCTGTTTTCGTCAACAGACGAGCCTGCCTGCTCAACGTGGTTGCCAAGTACGATTTTAAGCGCTTTTTGAAGAAGATGCGTCGCGCTGTGGTTTTTGGCCGTGAGACTGCGC
Organism: Lachnospiraceae bacterium UBA3774; assembly: GCA_002369255.1. GTDB lineage: Bacteria > Bacillota > Clostridia > Lachnospirales > Lachnospiraceae > UBA3774. The sequence goes on along the minus strand of DFFO01000065.1, from coordinate 12,495 downwards.
TTATTCTTGTCAATGCTCAGAGTGACGATATCGCCGGTCTTAAATATTCCGGAAACAACTCTTCCTACGTGTCCGATCTTTCCGCCCTGAAGTTTTATTACGTCTTCTACTTTAAAAATACTGTCATTAACAGTAATAAAACCGCTGTCGGCAGCCTGTCCGCCGCTCGTCGCATAAAACGGAGTCTGTTTAACGATAACTGTGCCCTCCTGTCCGTCTGAAAGCGCTGGAACTATTTCTTCAGTCGTCGTAAGAACCGTTATCTCGGATTCAAACTCTGTATTGTCATATCCGACAAATTCGGAAGTGACCGACGGATCTATGCTTTGGTAAACGGTTACATCCGCTCCCATATAATTTGTGGTCTTTCTTGCAGCTCTTGCCTGCTTGCGCTGCTTTTCCATGCATTCCTTAAAGCCGTCTTCATCAACTGAAAAGCCCTTCTCCGAGAGTATTTCCTTTGTCAGCTCGAGCGGGAAGCCGTAAGTGTCATACAGCCTGAAAGCGTCGCTTCCCGAAAGGACGCCGGACTTATCCATGCCGGATTCAAGCTCTGACAGGATCGAAAGTCCCTGATCGATCGTTTTATTGAATTTTTCTTCTTCTTCGTTTATTACTCTGAAAATAAACTCCGATTTTTCTTCAAGTTCGGGATAGCCGTCCTTCGATACTTCTATCACCTTTTTGCTAAGACTGCCGAGGAAAGTGCCTTTGATGCCGAGAATACGTCCGTGACGGGCAGCTCTGCGAAGCAGTCTGCGAAGAACGTACCCCCTGCCCTCGTTTGACGGCAATATTCCGTCGGAAACCATAAATGTAACGCTTCTGATATGGTCGGTAATAAGCCTCAGACTGACGTCGGTTTTTTCGTCACAGAGATATTTGGTCCCCGATATCTTCGCAACCTCGTCAAGAAGCGCTTTTATGGTATCTATACTAAAAATCGAATCAACGTCCTGAACTACTACGGCAAGACGTTCAAGACCCATTCCGGTATCGATATTTTTGTTTTCAAGCTCGGTATAATTGCCTTTGCCGTCGCCGTTGAACTGTGTAAATACGTTGTTCCAGATCTCCATATATCTGTCACAGTCACATCCGACAGTGCAAGTGGGCTTACCGCAGCCGTATTTTTCGCCTCTGTCATAATAAACCTCGGAGCAAGGTCCGCAAGGACCGGCGCCGTGTTCCCAGAAATTGTCTTCTTTTCCGAATTTGTATATTCTCTCGGCCGGGATGCCTATCTGTTTGTTCCAGATATCAAATGCTTCGTCGTCTTTTTCGTAAACCGAGGGATACAATCTGTCCGGCTCAAGGCCGACGACCGATGTAAGAAACTCCCAGGTCCATGCAAGAGATTCTTTTTTGAAATAATCACCGAAGGAGAAATTCCCGAGCATTTCAAAAAAAGTGCCGTGGCGGGCGGTCTTTCCCACGTTTTCGATATCGCCCGTACGAATACACTTCTGACATGTGGCCATTCTGCGATTCGGGGGTATTTCCTGCCCTGTAAAATAAGCTTTGAGCGGCGCCATACCCGCAGGTATGAGCAGAACGGATTTGTCATTATGAGGAATAAGCGAGTAGCTTCCTCTCGCGAGATGCCCGTTTTTCGCAAAAAAATCAAGGAACATCTTTCTCAGTTCATTAACGCCATAGTACTTAGTAGCCATTTCAAACTTCCTCCGGTATATTATCATTTATAAGATCATCACCCGCGGCCGCCGAGGTCGCAAGCTTGTCACATCTTTCATTAAGCGGATTTCCCGCATGGCCTTTTACCCAGACCCAGGTCACTTCATGCTGCTTAGCCGCAGCAAGCAGCCGTTTCCACAGATCGACGTTTTTGACCGGTTCTTTTTTGCGTTTCCAGCCGTCGGCGATCCAATTGTTCAGCCACCCTTCATTGAAGGCTTTTACAAGATAAGCCGAATCTGATGTAAGCGTGACCTTGCAGGGACGATTCAGAGCTTCAAGTCCGGCTATCGCCGCCATCAATTCCATACGGTTGTTTGTGGTCCTGACGTATCCCTGCGAGAGCTCTTTTTCATGAACGGTTCCTTTGCTGTCAACAAAACGCAATACAGCGCCGTAACCTCCCGGTCCGTCCGGATTGCCTTTTGCGGATCCGTCTGTAAAGATTTCAACTTCCGTCATATACTCCGCCTTTTATTCGCCGAGATGCTTGGCACCGTCTTTGGGACTTATAGCCGCCGGATAATCAAACAATCCGTAAAATTCGGTAAAATCAAGCGTATCATCGACCCCCACCTTTTCAGGGTCATATACTATCGCCGCCTGTTTTTGATATACGGGAACTTCCACCGCCCAGGACATTACAACAGATAGTATTTTTTTGTAATTTTCTTCGGCAAGGAGCGGATTGCTTCCCGCCGCCTTAAAGCTGCTTTCAATGGAGCTGCTTGCAATACCGTAGTAATTGTGTTTTCCGTTTACGCTGTAATAGTCTTTTAATTCAAAATTTTCCGTGGAGCGCTTTGCGACCCAGATATCATATTTTTTTGACTCAAGCGCATTTATAAACTCGTCCGTCTGTTCAAAATACGTAACCTTCAGCATAAACCCAAGGTCGTACATGGCGCTCTGGAACCTGTCAAAAAGCTCCATCATTGCGGAATCGTTCAGTTCGTAAGAAGGAAATGCCACGGTAAGAACGTTTTTGATCCTGCTTCCGGTCTGAACTCTGCCGTCTTCCTTAAAAGTATATCCTGCCGCGACAAGCTCTTCTTTGACCGCGTCAAGTTCTTTTCCTTTCTGAACAGGGGTGCCGTCAAATTTTGTCGAATAAGCAGTTTTATAAAAATCGTCGGACTGATCGGGTGTTCCCCAGAACGCCGTAGAGCCGGGATAATCAATAAGCTTTGCGCCAGCCGAAACAGTCTTTTCGATAGCTTCGCCGCGAAGTGACGTGATGAGTATTCCCATCGCGTTTCTCATGGCTCCCATTCTTGCGTTTCTTTCTGCTGGGGTTTCAGCGGTCCCTTCCGGAGCTACTCCGGGAAGAGAAGAAATATTAAAGCCAAAGTATTGATAATAATCGTCGTTTATGGGGCTTACAGCGACTTTGGAACCGCTTTGTCCTATAAGCTCTATTTCATCGTCGTCATAATTTATGATCCCGAGATCCACCTCGCCCTCGCTAATACCGGAGACGATATATTCTTCTTCGACGTGAACGAATTTAAGATTTGCCGTCGGAACGTCGCCGCAGAAATATTCTTCGTTCGGAACAAGAATTATCTCGCCGGCAGAGCTTTCGTGAACCTTGTACGGACCGTAGCCGAGAGGATTTCCCGAATAGGATTTGATCTCTCCCACGTCTCCTCTCGTAAATCCGAAATCAAAAGTATCGTAATTGTATGCCTTTTCATCTCCGTAATATGCCAGAGACAGAACCGGAATATCGCAGATTAAGTCCTGAAGGGCAGCTCTTGTGCCCTCAGCCGAGACAGAAACAGTCCTGTCGTCTATGCGCGAGATCCCGGATATATAAAATACCTCGCTTCCGGTCGATTCGGAAAGGGCTTTTTCATAGAGGTATTTTTCAATAAGCTCTTTTGCCTGACCGTTGAGATATTCAACGTCTCCGTAATATATTCTGGCAAGCGCTTTATAATTCATTCCAAACAGACGGACGGTGTCTTCAACGATCTCGTCAAGAGTTTTGTTCTCCGCGGAATAGTCGGAATCCATAGCCATCGGGAAAAGCATTACAAAAAGCTCCTGAGCGGAATTACCATATCCCCTGTCAACGTATTTTTCCCAGTTTTCTTCGCAGAATTTTCTGCCTTCTTCAATAGTGGGTCTTATAAGCTGAGCGCTGAAAAAAGTTTTTAATTCATCTGAAGGCGCATTCAAAGCCGCCTCGATCTGCTCGTCCGTGACCGTGATATTGGGAGCTTCAGTATTGTTGTAGCGGTATGCTTTAAGTCCCACGATAGAGCTGCTATTTAAACTGTACTGACCGTCATAAGAATCATCGCAAAGCACATAATATGTAAATATAAGATCATCGGCGGTCATTGCGCTTCCGTCAGAAAAGCGCGCGTCATCATTGAGTTTTAGTGTAAACGTAGTGATGTTTGACGCAGAGTCATATGAAGACTTGATATCTGCGATCCCTTTGTAATCGTAAGTCTTTTCTCCGAATGATACAGTCTTTCCCGACGCGGCGTCGGTAAGAAGCCTTCCGCTGCGATCATGCAGATAAAGAGTAGGCATGATGAGGGATGAAATAAGCTTGTCGCCTTCCTCGCTCGCATAAGCGCTGTTAAGCTGTCCGGTAATTACTCCGGTAGCTATATTGACCGTATCGATCTTTTCTTCCGGAAGTGATTCCGAAGATGATCCCTGCTTATCTCCTCCCTCCTGACCGCAGGCAGTAAATCCCGCGAGCATAGAAAGAACCAATATGACTGCGATTATTTTTTTTAACATAAAAGAAAACTCCTTTGTCAAAACCTTATTTAAGATTCAGTCTGTTTTCTGTTCCGCTTAAAAGCCTTTTTATATTGCCGCGGTGTCTTATCGCCACTATCACGACGATAACGAAAAGTATTACGCACGACTCCGCAAAATATTCCGGACCGATCCACAGTCCTCCCGCAAGTCCTATGACAGTCCAGACTATAAGATACAAAACCGCCGCAAGGATAGAGCCGAGAGAAACAAGCTTTGTAAGCGCAACTATTATAATAAAAAAGCAGAAGCATCCAAGAGCGAGCCGCCAGTCAACTATAAGCAGCGCGCCAAAGAGCGAAGAAACCCCTTTTCCTCCCGAAAAAGAAAGATAAAACGGAAAGCAATGGCCTACAACCGCGCCGATAGCAGCATACAGCATCCAAATCTGGCTTGCGCCGGTATAAAGAGGAGTGCCGCCGAATATAAGCGCGCTGATAAGGCATGCGAGCACAGCTTTAAGTATATCCCCCGCGAAAACCAAAGCTCCGGATTTTTTTCCGAGGACTCTGAGCGTATTTGTGGCGCCGGCATTTCCGCTGCCTTCGGATTTTATATCTATCCCCTTGCTTTTTGCATAGAAATAAGCGATTGAAATGCAACCGAACGCGTATCCGATCGCAAAACAAATGATTCTGTTAAGTATCATGCTTCTTTTCTCTCTCTTGTAATTATCTTTATGGACGTGCCTTTGAAACCGAACGTCTCTCTTATACAGTTTTCAATGTATCTTGAATATGAAAAATGCATAAGCTCTTTGTCATTTACAAAAATCACGAATGTGGGCGGCTTTACCGATACCTGAGTAATATAAAACAGTTTAAGCCGTTTTCCTTTGTCGGAAGGCGGCTGCTTCATCGCAGTAGCCTCGGTCATGATCTCATTTAAGACGCCGGTGGAAACGCGCAGATTCTGATTTGCCATAATAAGATCTATTTCGTCATAGATCCTCATAAAACGCTGCCCGGTGACCGTGGAAATAAAAATGATATCGGCATATGAGAGAAACGAGAGCGTATTTCTGATCTCTTTTTCGGTGTTTTTCATGGTGCTGTTGTCTTTTTCGACAAGATCCCACTTGTTTACCACTATCAAAATACCCTTGCCTCTGTCATGAGCAATACCGGCTATCTTTGCGTCCTGCTCCGTAACGCCCTGCGCCGCGTCAATTACGAGCATAGCTATATCTGCTCTTTCCACAGCAGCAACAGCGCGGATAACGCTGAATCTTTCGATTTCTTCTTTTATGTTGCTCTTGCGGCGAAGACCCGCCGTATCGATAAATACGTATTCTTTTTTATTGTGGCGGACTGTCGTGTCAACCGCGTCTCTTGTGGTTCCTGCAATATCCGAAACTATGACGCGGTTTTCGCCGATAAGCCTGTTTATGATAGATGATTTTCCGACATTCGGCTTTCCGATGATAGCGATCTTCGGCCGTTCGTCCTCATCCTGCTCTCCTTCCCTGACCGGAAGAAGCTCGCTTACGGCGTCAAGCATATCGCCTATTCCGAGACGCGAAGCTGCCGAAACCGGGTGGGGGTCTCCTATGCCGAGATTGTAAAACTCGTATACGTCAGGCATCTGCTTTGCAAAGTTATCTACTTTGTTTACGACAAGCACAACCGGCTTCCCCGAGCGCCTTAGCATATCGGCAACCTTCGAATCTGCGTCCTGCAGACCCTGCTTTACATCTGTGAGAAACAGTATAAGATCTGCGGTGTCAATAGCGATCTGCGCCTGCATGCGCATATTCTGAAGAATAATATCCTTTGCTTCCGGCTCGATCCCGCCGGTATCTATCAGGGTAAACGAACGGTCAAGCCATTCGCAGTCGGCATATATACGGTCACGCGTAACTCCGGGAGTATCCTGCACAATGGAAATACGCTCTCCTGCAAGAGCGTTGAAAAGTGTGGATTTTCCTACGTTCGGTCTCCCGACAATCGCTATGATCGGTTTACTCATAATTACCTCATGATAATAAAAAAATATCCGAATTATTATAACACATCACACACTCAAATACAAATTCAGTGAAGCTCATAGGCCCTGTAACTGCCTGACGGTTTTCCTTTTGAAAAGCCGCCCTCGTACATAAGCGCATCAAGAAGCTGAGCGCCGTCTGAAGGGACCGTTTTTACGGTAATGCCAAGTTTGTATTCGATCTCTTCTACAGTGATATCGTCAAGAAAAACGTTCTCTCCGCTTCTTAGCATGCATAAGGGGATCAGCACCACGCTGCCAGGTTTTATTTCCGAAAGCTGGGAAAGCAGGTCGCTTCCCGTTACAAGTCCCGCAACGGTAACGCCTTCTCCGAAGAAATCATTTCTGACCGGTACGACCCTCGCATTTATAGCCGGAAAAACGTTTTTTGCTTTTTCTATCAGGCGTTCTATAAAGGGGGCGGCAAGGCTTCCTGTCGCAACCACCGTTTCGGGATACGACCCGGAAACGGGAAAAAAGTCTTTTGAGACGCGCGCATCAAGCGCCTGATCAAATTCGTTTTTTAAAAGCGTAAGCATCCCGACTCCGTTTTCGAGCTGTAGGTAACCGTCATACGTTTCTTCGTCGGGAAGCGGAAGTCCGGCAAGCAGATACATTTCGTCGCTTGCATGAACAAAATGAAGTCCGTAACTCGGAAAAAGCTTTTTCTGCCATTTCTCGACTATCCTTATAGTATGCTCCGCATTTTCCCGTGAGACGGGGTCAAGTGATTTCAGACCGTCTCTGTATTTTGTAAGTCCCACGGGAACCACGGAAACGCTCTCAAGATACGGGAGATACCCGCTCAGCCGCTTGAGGGTATATTCCAGCTCATCCCTGTCATTTATCCCTTCACACAGCACGATCTGCGCGTTCATGGTGATCCCTGCCTCAAAAAATCTGTCGAGTATTTTCAGCGATTTTCCCGCAAATCTGTTGTTGAGCATTTTGCAGCGCAGCTCAGGGTTCATGGTGTGAACCGAAATATTTATGGGAGAAAGTCTGTATCTGATAATCCGCTTTATATCATCTTCTTTGAGATTTGTAAGAGTTATATAATTTCCCTGCAAAAAAGAAAGCCTTGCGTCGTCGTCTTTAAAGTAAAGCGTCTCTCTCATGCCCTGCGGCATCTGGTCGATAAAGCAAAAAATACATTTGTTGCAGCAGGAATGATAATCATCCATCAGTCCGTTGTCAAACAAAAGACCAAGATCCTCATCCTCGTCTTTTTCGACTTCAAAAACCGCCTGTTCCTCGCCCCTTTTTATGAGGATCGAAAGATATTCATCTTTGCACAAAAAACGATAATCCAGCGCATCTCTTACCGGATTATCATTTATGGATATGATTATATCCCCTTTTTGAAGCTCAAGCTCTTCGGCTATCGAGCCCGGAACTACGCCGTCTATCAAGTGACCGCTGTTCATGAATCCTCCTCGGATATCAAAACAGATTCCGCTTCACTGATCAGTTCATCTTCTGACTCGTCTTCACGCAAATCGCCGTCTTGTTTGTTTTCGCGGTCCCGATCTGTGCTATTGTCCGATCTGTCTTTGTTTTTTCCCTTTTTGCAAAAAACTATCATAAGGATCACGCCAAGCAAAATCACAAAAACAGAAATAAACTGAGACGTGCTCAAAAAGCCGATATTTCCGCGGTAATCATCTCTGATAAACTCGATCAGAAATCTGCCTGTACCGTAATTGATCATGTAAAGCGCGCTCGTACATCCTTTTTGCTTGAAGCGTCTGTATGCGATGAGCAAAACTGCCGCATTTATCAGATTCAAAGCGCTGCTTATAAGCTGAGTGGGTATTACGGGAATGCCGGCAGGAGCTTCGGCCGCGCCTTCAGGAAAGGCTATACCGTACCATGCGTCGGTTGCGATTCCGTGGCAGCATCCTCCGAGAAAGCAGCCTATCCTTCCTATGGCCTGACCCAGAGCTATTGAAAAAACCGCTATATCAAGATAATCCCAAAAGTCTTTTTTCTTGCGTTTGCAATAAACCAGTCCGAAAAGGACTCCGATAATGATCCCTCCGTAAACCACAAAACCGGAAGTAAGCGTACGGCTGATCGTTCCCCAAAAATCAAGAGCAAGTCTGTCCGTGATAGTCAAAAGATAAAACAGCTTTGCGCCGATCACGCCGAAAATAATACAGCCAAAACCGAGATTGAACGTAAAGTCCTTATCAAGACCATGTTTTTTTGCGCGGTACTCAGCCGACAAAAGCCCGGCTATAAGCGCTATAGCATACATCAGTCCGTAGCTGTATATATTAACGTCTCCGATTGAAAACAAAACAGGTTTCATTGCTTTTTCCTTTCAATACTGCTTTTTTCTTATCTGGAATTATACAGTATTCTGTTGCAAAAACCAACAAACGACTTAAGGTTTTTAAAAAATTTATAATCTTATTATATATTTTTTGTTGTATCAGAAAAGCACCGGTTCTATAATTAGCACTGTGGCGCCGAGAGTGCTAATTTTCTTAAAAGGGGGTGTTTATTATGAATGCCGATAAATATACTCAAAAGTCCGCAGAGGCTATCAACGAGGCCCAAAATGCAGCTGTACGAAACAACAATTCAGCCATCGAGCAGCTTCATCTTCTGTATGCTCTTTTAACCGCCGACGATGGACTTATTCCGCAGATTTTCAAAAAAATGACTGTGGATACAGACGATCTTATAGGCAGAGTCACGTCGGAAATCGGCGCTTTGCCCAAGGTCAGCGGTGACAATCAGCTTTATGTTTCTTCCGCGCTTGGAAAAGCGCTTGTGCGTGCCGAAGATATTGCTGCGAAAATGAAGGATGAATTTGTTTCCGTCGAGCATCTTGCGCTTGCTCTTTTAGATACTCCGGATACTGCATTAAAGTCCATTTGGAGGGATTTTTCCGTAAGCAAAAAAGAATTTGAAAACGCTCTTATGCTTATCCGCGGCAATGCCAGGGTTACCGGGCAAAATCCCGAAGAGACCTACGACGTGCTCGGAAAATACGGAGAAGACCTTGTTGAAAAGGCCAAAAACGGAAAACTCGATCCTGTCATAGGGCGCGATAGCGAAATCAGGAACGTTATCAGGATCCTGTCAAGAAAGACCAAGAACAATCCTGTTTTGATCGGCGAGCCGGGCGTAGGAAAGACAGCTATTGCAGAAGGCCTTGCACAGCGTATCGTCGCAAACGACGTTCCGGCAAATCTTCGCAACCGCAAAGTATTTGCTCTTGATATGGGCGCACTTATCGCGGGCGCAAAATACAGGGGCGAATTTGAAGAAAGACTCAAAGCCGTTCTTGAAGAGATCAAGGCCAGCGAAGGCGAGATCATTTTGTTTATTGATGAGCTTCACAATATTGTCGGCGCAGGAAAAACCGAAGGCGCGATGGACGCGGGCAATCTCTTAAAGCCCATGCTGGCAAGAGGCGAGCTTCACTGCATAGGCGCTACGACCTTAAACGAATACAGGCAGTATATAGAAAAAGACAAAGCGCTTGAGAGGCGTTTTCAGCCGGTTATGGTCGAGGAGCCGAGCGTAGAGGATACTATATCCATTTTGCGCGGGCTTAAAGAACGCTACGAGGTTTATCACGGCGTAAAAATACATGACAATGCGTTAATTGCCGCAGCTACTCTTTCAAACCGCTACATAAGCGACCGTTTTCTCCCGGACAAAGCCATTGACCTTGTCGATGAGGCCTGCGCAATGATAAAAACGGAGCTTGATTCCATGCCGCAGGAGCTGGACGAAATTTCCAGAAAGATCATGCAGCACGAAATCGAGGAAGCCGCACTAAAAAAAGAGGATGACAGACTCTCTGCCGAGCATCTAAAAGAAGTACAGACAGAGCTTGCCGAAATGCGCGACCGCTATAACACGCTTAAAGCCCGGTGGGATAATGAAAAGGATGCCATCACCAAAGTTCAGCGACTTCGCGAGGAGCTTGACAAAATTAACGTCGAGATCGAACAGGCCGAAAGAAATTATGACTTGAATAAAGCAGCCGAGCTCAAATACGGCAGACTTCCTCAGCTCAAAAAAGAGCTTGAAGCCGCTGAAGACAAATCTCAGGCTCAAGCCGACGACGCTATCTTAAGAGACAGCGTCACGGAGGAAGAAATATCCCGTATCGTTGCCAGGTGGACAGGCATTCCCGTTTCAAAGCTTATGGAAGGCGAGAGGCAAAAGCTTCTCGGGCTTGATAAGGTCCTTCACAAAAGAGTCGTCGGCCAGGATGAAGCAGTCACGAAAGTCACGGAAGCCATACTGCGCTCAAGAGCCGGTATACAGGATCCCAAGCGGCCTATAGGTTCTTTCCTGTTCCTTGGTCCTACAGGCGTAGGTAAGACGGAGCTTGCAAAGGCTCTTGCCGAAGCACTGTTTGATGATGAAAAAAATATGGTTCGTATAGATATGAGCGAATATATGGAAAAATTCAGCGTCAGCCGTCTTGTAGGAGCGCCTCCCGGATACGTAGGATACGAGGATGGTGGGCAGCTGACCGAGGCCGTGCGCCGCAAACCCTATTGCGTAGTTTTGCTTGACGAGGTCGAAAAAGCTCATCCCGACGTTTTCAACGTGCTGCTTCAGGTTCTTGACGACGGCCGCATCACCGATTCACAGGGACGAACTGTTGATTTTAAAAACACCATTATCATTATGACATCAAATCTCGGCTCCGATTATCTTCTTGACGGAATCGACGAAAATGGTGAAATAAAACCCGAAACGGAAACTGCCGTCAGGAATCTTCTCTTTACTCATTTTCGTTCCGAGTTTCTCAACAGGCTCGACGAGATCGTTTTCTACAAGCCTCTTAGAAAAGAGCAGATACGCAGCATTATAGATCTGCAGATTGGCGATCTGGCGCAAAGACTTGAGGACAAGCAACTGTCTATAGAGATCAGCGAAGAGGCGAAAGATTTCATCATAGAACAAAGCTATGATCCGCAGTTTGGCGCAAGGCCGTTGAAGCGTTATCTGCAAAGAAACGTGGAAACTCTCATCGCCAGAGAAATCATTGCCGGAAACTTAGGCCCGGAAGACCGTCTGATAATAGGGCTTTCCCATGGAACGCTTGAGCTTACGACAAAAAAAGGATAAATATAATCCATAAACGAAATGTACCCTCTTTTTTCGGACGTCCGAAAAAGAGGGTACATTTTTATGTTTTAAATATCAGCGTCTGTTACGGCTTTTTTGCTCCGCATACAGGGCAGAAATTGCCTTTGTTGACAGAACCGCAAGTACATGTCCACTCGGCGGGAGCAGGTTTTGCACTTCCGCAGTTCTGGCAGAAATTACCGGTGTTCATCGTACCGCATGAGCACTGCCACGCGCCGTTTCCTGCCGCCGCGCCCCCTGCTGCGGGGCCCTGCTGCGGCTGACTCTGCTGTCCCATCTGATAAAGAGCTCCGGCATTCATTCCGCCTACGTTTGCAGCCATATTCATACCCATAAAGCCGATAGCCGCGCCGCTGGGATTCTCGGCTGCCTTTTCCATGGCCGCCGCCTGAGCGCCAGCTATAGTACCAGCGGCAAGCGAAGGATCTTTAAGCGCTGCAGCTCTCTGAAGATTCTTGATCATCTGCTCGTCTTCTTCGCTCGCGGTAACGCTTGAAACGCCGAAGCTGACTATTTCAAGACCGCGAAGCTCTCTCCATTTCGAGCTCAGGATCTCATTGAGAGCGTCGGCAAGCTCCATCGTATGCGCGGGAATAGACGAATATCTGATCTGCATATCCGAAAGACGGGCAAACGCGGGCTGAAGCGCCGTAAGCAGTTCGGTTTTTAACTGCGCGTCAAGCGACGCCCCGTCATAGCTTTCAGGTACGTTTCCGCAGACGTTTGTATAAAAAAGAAGCGGATCGGAAATATGATAACTGTATTCGCCGAAGCATCTGATCGCTATATCCGCATCAAGTCCGATATTTCTGTCAACCACACGGAAAGGGATAGGGCTCGGTGTACCATATTTATTGCCGGGCTGCTCCTTTGTATTGAAATAGTAAACACGCTGATCCTTCG
>DFFO01000074.1:3233-13645 GCA_002369255.1 Lachnospiraceae bacterium UBA3774 | reverse complement strand
TTGCTCATGCGGTAGTTGTATCCGAGTTCTTCATGCTGATACCAGTCGGCGGCTTCGCGGCTCTGTGTGGACCATTTTCTGACTTTTTCGGCCGCGGATTTGTCATTGCACAAAAACATGCCGCCCGAGCTGCCTGTAATGATCTTGTTGCCGTTAAAGCTGATAATCCCGAAATCGCCGAACGAACCGGTCTGACGTCCCTTGTACGTCGCGCCAAGCGATTCAGCCGCATCTTCAATAATCATCGCGCCGTGCCTGTCGGCAATGTTTCTGATCTCATCGACCTTGCCCGGCGTTCCGTAAAGGTGGGCTATAACTATTAACTTTACATCGGGATATATTTGAAAAGCTTTTTCCAAAGCTTTGGGGTCAATATTCCATGTGTCGCGTTCCGAATCGATAAATACTGCCTCTCCGCCCTCATAGGCGATGGGGTTGTCAGTAGCGTCAAACGTAAGATCTGAAGCGAATACTTTTTTCCCTTCCAACGATCCGTGACCTACGGGCGGCGTTTTGTACAGCTTTTCTCCCGCAAGCCTGGTCGCCAGATGCAGCGCGGAAGTGCCGGAGGAAAGCGCAACCGTATGAGAAACGGATATAAAATCCGCCATCGTTTTCTCAACAACGTTGATATTTTCGCCGACAGTACTGACCCAGTTGGTCCGGACCGCTTCGTCCATCCAATACTGTTCCTCGCCGTACATCGTCGGACTGCTCAGCCATACTTTTTTTTCAAAGGCTTCGATCCCTTTGAATCTTAAATCATCTCTGTAATCCATATAACTTCCATTTAAATTAAATAAGGCTTTAAAAATAATCAAAAGCAACCCGTATTTAGTTTATTAACACGAGCACTGCATACAGCTAAACCCGGTCAAAGCTGTTTTCGACCGGTCTTTTAATTCTAAATAATTTCAGGTTTTCGCTTTAAATTACTTTATTGCACCACCGTTTTGATAATTATAATTTTTTTTTAATAAATAGTCAATAAAAACCGCTATTCAAGACGATTTTAGAAATACCTGTTTTTCAAGATTTATTGAATATTTTCATTGAAATTCACCTTGCCATAATAGTATAATCAAACTCTGTGATTAAAAGAATTTTACAGGAGTATGCCATGATCGACGAGAATCTCAAAGTAATCAAAAGTACTGATCCCGATATAGCCCGCATAATCGAGCTTGAGCTTGAACGACAGCGCGGAAATATCGAGCTCATCGCATCCGAAAACATTGTAAGCGAGGCGGTTCTTGCCGCTGTCGGTTCCATTCTTACAAACAAATATGCCGAGGGTTATCCCGCAAGACGTTATTACGGCGGCTGCGAATTTGTCGATATGGCGGAAAATCTCTGTATTGAGCGCGCGAAGGCGCTTTTCCACGCGGAGTTTGCAAACGTTCAGGCGCACAGCGGTTCCCAGGCAAACCATGCTGTCTATGCCGCGCTGTGCAAGCCCGGTGATACGGTTCTCGGCATGACGCTCGATCACGGCGGACATCTTACCCACGGCAGCAAGGTAAACTTTTCCGGAAAGGATTACAACATTGTTTCATATGGCGTGGATCCGGAGACCGGTAGGATCGATTATGAAAAACTGCGCGAGATTGCTCTTCGCACCCGCCCGACAATGATTATCGCTGGCGCTTCCGCGTATCCGAGGTTTATCGACTACAAGCTGTTCCGGGATATCGCGGACGAGGCCGGCGCTTTTCTGATGGTGGATATGGCTCACGTCGCAGGTTTGATCGCAGCAGGCGAGCATCCTTCGCCCATGCCTTATGCGCACGTGGTCACCACGACTACCCACAAGACCCTGAGAGGTCCCAGAGGAGGCGTTATCCTGACCAATGATCCGGATATTGCAAAGAAAGTCAACAGCGCTATCTTCCCCGGCACGCAGGGCGGCCCTTTGATGCACGTCATAGCGGGAAAGGCCGTCGCTTTCGCGGAGGCCGCTACCGACGAGTTCAAAAGCTATCAGCACAGGGTAGTTAAAAACGCAAAAATGCTTGCCGATACGCTGCTTGAAGGAGGTCTGAGGCTTGTTTCGGGCGGCACGGACAACCATCTTCTGCTTCTTGATCTGCGCGGACATGACATGAGCGGAAAAGAGCTGGAAGCGCGGCTTGACTCGGTCCGCATCACCGCAAACAAGAACACGGTTCCGGGCGATCCCAGAGGCCCCAGAGAGACAAGCGGCATGAGATTCGGTTCTCCCGCGGTGACGACAAGAGGCTTTGACGAAGAAGATATGAGGCTGGTCGGAGAGCTGATCATAAAGGCGACGCTCGATTTTGACAATCAAAAAGATTTTATCAAAGAGAGCGTTAAAGAGCTGTGCGAAAGGCATCCGATATATTGACGTATTTTTGCCGATAAATAACAAAAAACCATACTGCTTTTTGCGGTATGGTTTTTCTTTGCTTGCGATCGCTCTTACGAAAAGCTGATCGTTACTTTGTTTTTTCTTGTTTCAAATGCTTCAAGCTTTTGAAGCGTGCCGTTTTCTCTTTCGAGCTTTCTGCCCTTTATGTAACAGTTCGTCGGTTCAAGCGCAAGCACGTAATCGCCGGACGACATGCAGCGCCACTCAGCAAGTATCGGAAGCGTATCTGCGCTCCAGGTCATTTCCATATTTATCCCGAGACGCGGATTTTTGAGCCTTACCGAAAAATCTTCTTTTGTCAAATGGTAAAAAACTCTTTCGTCCTCATAATCAAGCGGAGTTTCAAATGTGGTCATTTTTCCCATTCCTTCAGCCGCAAACTCCGTACGCGGGATGGTTTTTACGCCTGCGGGAAGCTCAAGCTCCGCGTCCTCGCTTATCAGCGGATAGCCGAAGTTGCAGTGATAAATATGCATATACTCTTCGGGTCTGGGCGTAAGGTTTGAAACTTCATCTTCTATACTTATCGTTGTTCCGAAGCAGGGAATCCTGATGGTCCTTTTTACCTCAAGACAATGCGCAAATAGCGCGCTTTCCCTGATGACGCCGCTGACGATCACTTCATCGTCGGTCATACGGGCGCAGACCTGATCGGCCGCAATGCCGTGATATCTGCCATGCAGCGGATGCCATTCCTGGCCGTCGCGGTTTGGCGGGCCGGCGCTTCTAAGGCCGCACGTATAGAGCAGACCTCCGGGGAAGGTATTGTTGAACTCTGATTCTACCGGAGCTATAACGGCAGGAGAATCGTAGCCGTTTTTGCACATCCAGGCAACGTTTACTCCTTTGTATCTTGCCTGTCCTATATCAAGTCCCGCGTCCGGGAGTATGTCAAGCTCAAGACCCGCCGCGGTGGATACTTCTATTATTTCGGTTCCCTTTGCCTTTCCTTCAGCGACTGTTACCCTGCGAAGTCTGACAAGCTGGCCGGGATGGCCTATATATCCTTTCTTTTCGGCCTCAAACATTTTCGTCTTCCTTTCTCTTCTCGGAAACTCTTTCCAGGAGATCTTTGTAGCCGCCGGTGCCGTAATTTAGACATCTGCTCACGCGGCTGATAGTCGCCGTGCTGATCCCGAGTGTTTTTGAAATATTCTGATAATTCATACCTGCCAGCAAAAGATCGGCAGCATCAAGCCTCTGCGCCATATCCTGAAGCTCGGTAATGGTGCACAGATCTTCAAAAAAAGTGTAACAATCCTCTTTATCTTTAAGCAAAAGAACTGCTTCGAATAAACGATCAATAGATTCCGAACGAAAATCTATCATTTCTGACCTCCTAAAAAAATAGTGGCTTTTCCAAACCCTCTGTCTTACACTTTAACACTTTAGTTTGTTAAAATCAAGTTTTGAAGGCTTATTTCATTAAATTGTTTAATAAAATAATCAGATATCAGAATTTTTAAAACAAAGCCTGACGTAGCCCTGTGAGTTTTTATCCCATGAGGGGGATCCGATCACTTCTATTTTGAACGCCCTTGTGACGTGGTCGAGCGGGATGTTTCTTCCGATCTCGTCCTGACGGTAAAAGCCTATGCTTACAAAAAAGCTTCCGGCTGCTATCATTTCAAGCGGCAGTTCGGCTTCAAATACATGTTTTCCCGCGCTTTCAAAATCCATCGCTTCCGTCCAGGCCGTTCCTATGCCGATATCGTCGCCCGTCCGCAAAGTCAGTCGGAATCTTACCCCCGAAAACGGTTTTTCGAGATCAAGACCGATACGCAGCTTGAGGCTTTCTTCGGGAGTATATATAGCGCTGACCTTGTCGCAAAGCTCAAGCGTTTCCGCTCTGAAACCGGTTTTTTGCCTTTTCCCGGAATGAATTTTGTCGCTTAGATCAATATGCGTCTCGTTTTCGCTGTTGCCGAAATTTATATATGCGCTTATTCCCTCTTCGGTATCGCCGTCAAATACGATCTTTCCTTTGTTTAGCACAATCACGCGACGGCACAGCCGCCTTATGGTGTTCATATTGTGACTGACGTAGAGAATGGTTTTGCCTTCATCTTCAGCCGCCTCGCGCATTTTGTCGAGGCATTTTTTCTGAAACGCCATGTCTCCTACCGCAAGCACTTCGTCCATGATGAGTATTTCTGAATTCAGATGCGCGGCGACGGCAAAGGCGAGCTTTACGTACATACCGCTCGAATACCTTTTTACCGGAGTGTCGATAAACTCTCCGATCTCGGAAAATTCGATGATATCGTCCATTTTGGCGTCTATCTCGGCGCGGCTCATGCCAAGTATCGCGCCGTTCATATATATGTTTTCTCTGCCCGTCATCTCACGGTGAAATCCGGTTCCGACCTCCAGCATTGACGAAACCCTGCCGAACAGGTCTATCTCTCCTTCCGTCGGCGCGGTGACCTGGGAAAGAAGCTTTAAAAGCGTGGATTTTCCGGCACCGTTTGCGCCGATGATTCCTACGCGCTCACCCTTGTATATGGTAAGGTCAATGCCGTCAAGCGCATATATTGTTTCGCCAAAATGTCTGTCGTCCACGCCGATCTTCAGGTTCGGATCCTCTTTGCCGCGCAGTCTTGCCCACCTGGACTGGATGTCCGCCTGAAGTGTGCGGCGGTTGATCGAACCGAGCTTGTATTTTTTTCTGACTCCGGAGAGCTTTATTTCAATCTTTCTTTCTTCCATCTTTGCTCTCCTTATACGGTATCGAGGAAATTTCGTTCCACTTTGTTAAACAGGATGACGCCAAGCAGCAGCACCAGCGCGGTAAAGCATACGGAAACCGCAACCGATAGCGGCGTTACCGTTCCAACGCCCAGCAGCGCATATCTGTACAGCTCGATTGGAGCCGTGACCGGGTTAAACAGCATTACACTCTTCAGTGTTCCGGACAGCGTGCTTAGCGGATAAACCACGGGAGAAGCATACAGCCAAAGCTGCATACCGAAGCTTACAAGAACTGACAGATCTCTGTATTTTATAGTAAGGCTGGATATGATTATCCCGACTCCCATCGCCATTAGACCAAGCCAGATAAGAATTACGGGGATCAAGGGCCATGCGGGATAATTCGGGGAAACGGACCCTGCGATCACATAATAAATCAGCAGTCCGAAGACCAGTATCATTTGAATCGCATATTTGATTGCGGATGATAACACCACCGATATCGGGATCGTCAGTCTGGGGAAATAGACTTTTCCGAAAAGATGCTCATTGGAAAGGAAAGTGCCGGCGTTGCCGAGTCCCGAGGAAGAAAAGAACGCCCATAGCGCGTTTCCCGAAAGGTAAAACAAAAGCTGCGGCACTCCTTCGGTACCGAGTTTTGCGATCCTTCCGAAAACCACCAGATGAACGATGCTTGTAAGCAGAGGATTTATAAAAAGCCAGAGAGGGCCGAGTATCGTTTGTCTGTAGCCGACCGTGACGTTTCTTTTTGTAAACAGCCCTATCAGCTCGCGATACTTCCAGACCTCTTTTAATTTAAGATCCAAAAGACGGTGCTTTGCAGTAATTCGTTTGTGGTAATTTTGCTGCATGTTTTATTCCTCAAGGGGCATTATACTATTTTATAAGGATTTATGCCAACTGTATTTAGCCGCGCTCCTTTTTGATTTCTTCGAATGCTTCAAGCGCTTTTCTAAAATAAATACTTTCTGCGTTTGACATAGCTTCATCGGGCGAGATTTCTTCGTCGGCAAGCGTCACCACCCGGCTGATTCCGAGCTGCCCGGCCGCTTCATACCCTTCTCCGACGCAGCCGCAAATGACCATGCACGGAACAGCAGCTTTTTTTGCCCTTTTTGCGACGCCGCTTACGGCTTTTCCATGGAAGCTTTGCCAGTCCAGCCTTCCTTCGCCTGTAACCACAAGGTCAGCGCCTGTGATTAGTTTTTCAAAATCCGCCAGGTCAAGGACCGTATCCACCCCGCTTTTTATCTCTGCTCCAAAAAACACTTTCAACGCGGTTCCAAGACCTCCGGCAGCGCCGCCGCCTTTTTGCATGTCCGGATCTGTGCCAAACTGTCTAATAATAACGTCACGATAATTTTGCATTCCCGCTTCGAGCTCATCGAGGATCCTTGGAGTGCCGCCTTTTTGCGCCCCAAAAGTATAAGTCGCGCCGTTTTTTCCGCAAAGCGGATTTTCAACGTCGCACATCACGCTGAGGTATGCGTTTTTCAACTCAGGTAAAATATTGCTTGTGTCTATTTTGGAAACCTTGCAAAGATCCGCCCCACAGCCCTTAAGCTCACGGCCTTCCGCATCCAGAAAACGAACTCCGAGCGCTCGGCAAAATCCCATTCCTCCGTCGTTTGTCGCTGATCCCCCGATCGCGATAGTTATTTTTCTATATCCTCTTTTCAGAGCATCCTTTACAATTTCGCCGCTTCCGAAGCTGTCTGTTTTGCGTGGATCTCTTTCTTTTTCATCAAGCAGGGTAAGGCCCGAGGCCTGCGCCATCTCGCAAATGACGCCGCCATCCGGCAGCACGCCGTAAAACGCCCTGACCGGGCGGCCGATCGGATCGTGCACAGTGACATACTTCCGACTTCCTTTGCAAATCGAAATGAGCGCCTCTGCGGTGCCTTCGCCGCCGTCGGCCAGCGGTACACAAATCGTCTCGCATTCGCCGAGAACTTCTTTCGCTGCTTTTGTGAGCAGCTCCGCGATAGTTTTGTATGACAGCGATCCTTTAAATGAGTCTGACGCAAAGACGAGTTTCATTTTTTTCCTTTCATTTCTCAGCGCCCCAGGGGCAGGTTACGGCGGTGCGGGCAAAGCTGCTGTTTTTTGCCTTTTTGCACGCATTTTGGGGCTGCGGTGCGGGCAGAACTGCTATTTTTTGCCTTCCTGCACGCATTTTAGGGCTTCAGTGCGGGCAAAGCTGCCATTTTTTGCCTTTTTGCACGCATTTTGGGGCGGCAGTGCGGGCAAAACTGCCATTTTTTGCCTTCTTGCACGCATTTTGGGGCGGCGGTGCGGGCAAAGCTGCTGTTTTTTGCCTTCTTGCACGCATTTTAGGGTTGCAGTGCGGGCAGAACTGCCATTTTTTGCCTTTTTGCACGCAGCTAATTGTCAGATGTGTTTAATACCCATGCAAATGCTTTTGCGGTTCTGAGGTCTGCGTCTTTGAAGTGGTTTCCTTCATTCCACTCCAAAATACTCTCGACGCCCCGGCTTTTTAGTACTTCAACTCCGCGGCGCGCATAATCGCCGACCGCGGACATTACTTTATTTTTTGTTTTTTCTTCTTTGTCACCAAGACTCAGATAGACTTTTGGGCATTTTATCAGATTATTGCGCATAAAATCATAAAAGCCCGGAAACCAGATTGACGGAGAAGCTGCCGCAACGCCTGAAAAAACGTCGGTTTTGTAGGCTGCCCAAATTGAAAACAAGCCCGCCAGTGAGTAGCCGCCTATGAAGTACGATTTTTCCCGGTCTGTACAAAGCGTCGTGATTTTCTCAAGAGTTTCTTTTGCACCGTTTCCGAAGGGCTGATTTCCAAAAACAGCCGGTGCCTCCCATGGCGACAATTCTTTGTTCCAATCCGCGATTTTTACGGCAATCAGGCAAAACTTCTCTTTTGACATTGTTTGAAGAATGTTTACCTCATTTTCCATCAAAGAATGGTCATGCTCGGAAACGGGCTGAATAAGTACGTTTTTTGCTGTTTGTTCTCCGAATTTGTAAATCGTCATTGCGTTTTCCTTTGCAACAGGCTCTCTTACGCTGCAGTCCGGTCGATACTCACAGCTTTTTAAAAAGCCGGGCGATCCTGTAAAACAAAAAGTTCCTCTGATCGGGAACTTTTTGATAAATCCGTTATCCTTTTAAAGTATTGAGCAGAGTTTTGTAATTTCCGCCGTTGTCGGCGCTCGCTTCGGTTCTTGCAAAGGCAAGCAGAGTTACGAACAAAAGCTCGAGATTTTGCTCTCTTGTCCAGACCCTGTAAAACCCTTTGACCGGAACGGCGTTTCCGAGTTTTCCGTGCTCCTGCGCGTCTTCTTCATGCACATATTTTCCGGTGCTTTCAACGCGGGCAAGCTCTTCGTCGTTTCTGTAAATGACGTGGTTTACGCCGACAAGTTTGCCGCTTCCGCCGCCGAGCTTTGAATCAACGCGGATGCCGTTGCGTTTGAGATGCTTCCAGATATCTTCTCCGTCAAATTTGAAAGTATAATGATTGTCGAAAAGAAGCGTATCCCATTCCG
This sequence comes from Lachnospiraceae bacterium UBA3774, assembly GCA_002369255.1. Taxonomy (GTDB): domain Bacteria; phylum Bacillota; class Clostridia; order Lachnospirales; family Lachnospiraceae; genus UBA3774. Next base: position 5,014 of record DFFO01000074.1, on the reverse strand, counting down.
AGGCTTCCTCGTGTCCTACAAGGTGCGCGGTGGTTCTTTGGTTCACGTGGTCTATAAAGTCAAAGCCAAATGGAGCTGTCAGTGTATATTTTGTCATTTTGGCCTCATAAAGAACTCTGCGCTCCGCGTCTTCAAGATGATGGCCGTATTTTGCGGTTCCAAGATCCGTAAGGAAATACAGCTCTCTTTCTTCGCCCGGGTCTGACGGCGGATAAACAGCCTCTTTGCCGACAGCTTCCGTCTCCTTGATCTTTTTAAGCGACTGTCTTCCCCTTATTATCGATATGATCACTACCGCAAGGATGACTATGCCGGCAACCAGGACATATATTCCAAATCCGCCACCGCCGTGTATCACGGAAGGATTTGACGGGTCATAGCTGATATCGACCGTCTTGCCCGCTTCAAATGAAGGGCTGTAAAAATCCAGCTTTTCGGTATATGTTTTTCCGTCCACCTCATATCTTACCGTTACGTCGTATTGCGCATCGTCGTCTTCGAACGCTTTCGGAAGCTCTTCGACAGAAATAATTTCCGCCGTCGTTTTCAAAAAGCCTCTCGACTGAAAAAACGTAAGATATACGCCGCCGACGATTGCGATCACCGCGATTACCATCGCAAAATATCTTAATCTTACACCCTGAAATGACATTTCTTTTCCCCCACATTTCAAAAAATCAGTGCGGGGATGACGCGTCAAACATCAAGTCCCCGCACTTTGGTATTATATTCGCCCAAACGATTTTTTTCAACCTCAATCGGCAGAGGCAGCCTTTTCAAAGCTCGGCTTCCAGCCCGCAAACTGATCAAGCTGCTCATCCGTGCGATGATAGTATCTTTTGTCCTTATCAAGACTTGCTATCTCGGCCATTTCCTCATCGCTGAGTTTGAAATCAAGAATGTCAAGATTGTCCTTTATATGATCTACATTCTTACTTCCGGGTATTACTACAAAGCCCATTTGAGTATGCCAACGAAGTATGATCTGCGCCGGGCTCTTACCGTATTTTTTGCCAAGCTTTGCAAACACCGGCTCCTCAATCAGCGATTTGTCACCATGCCCCAGCGGGTACCAGCTCATAAGCCTGATATCATATTTTTCGAGTGTTTTCCGGAGCTCTTTTTGCGTGAAACAAGGGTGAGCTTCCACCTGTATGAACTGTGGAGCTATCTCCCATTTTGTCTGAAGCTGTTTTCCGCGTCCGCAGGCGCAAGCATGTAAGTTCCTATTCCGATGATGGGACATTCAAGTTTGTTGTTAAGAATAACTTTTTCCATGTTATAAAATCCTCCTTTTTGTATGCTGACGCTTTCTTAGATCAATCCGTTTAAAACAAACCATTCCTTCACGGCTTCTTTGGAGTCTGCCGCCTGAGAGCCTGTGATCGCAAGGCCTTTTCCAACTGTCGCTCCCCGGGCAGCCTTTCTTATATCGCTCTCGCTGGATCCCATGCCGCTTCCTTCATTGGTACAGAAAGGGAGGATAGTCTTTCCTGTGAAATCATATCTTTCAAGGAAAGTTGCAACTGCCATCGGAAATGTGCCCCAGTAGTTTGGATATCCAAGAACGATGGTGTCATACTCATCGATACTGTCCGGATAACTGACAAGTTCGGGACGGGCCTTTTTTTGTTTGTCTTTTTTTGCTTCATCAATACAGGTCATGTATACCGGCGAATAAGGCTCCTTCATCTCGATCTTGTATGTATCCGCGCCTGTCAGCTCCTTCATGATCCCTGCAACGATCTCGGTATTACCGACCTTTACGTATCTCATTGCTC
>DFFO01000074.1:0-3181 GCA_002369255.1 Lachnospiraceae bacterium UBA3774 | reverse complement strand
TCATTGCTCCGCCGAAATAGTTTTCGTCTGCTCTCGAAAAGAATGCTATCAGTGTTTTAGCCATCGTAAGTCCTCCTCTATATGTTTGATTTTTACTGAGTATTTGTATCCGCGAAATGATTATTGCACAATAAGCTTGAAAAATCCAATTCAAATATTTTATAATTGATTTAAATTTTAAATAACAGATTTTGACGGAGACCGAACTATGACTACAAAACAGATAGATTACTGCATAGAATTGGCGCGGACACTTAATTTCAGTCGTGCCGCCGAGAACGCTTTTGTCAGCCAGCCCACTTTTTCCTACCAGGTAAAGCTTTTGGAGGACGAGGTTGGCTTTAAGATATTTGAAAGAAACGGCAAAGGCGCTGCACTCACTCCCGCGGGGCAGCAATTTGTAACATATCTGTCCGGTATGCGCGAAGACTTGAAAAGAGCCATAGAACAGGGTCAGAACTTTAGCACAAGATATACCGACAACATCTCTGTCTCCCTGATAGTCAGACAGGCAATTTACTTCTTGCCGGCGGCCATTAGTATATTTGAAAAGGAGCATCCCGGCGTGCAGGTCACTCCTCTGTTCCAATATGATAATGGCGTCGAAAGCTTTTTGAAGGACGAGTCCGACGTCTTGTTCGCTCTTATCGAGCAGACCAAACATATTCCGGGGATCAACGTGCACAAGCTCTTTGACTCCGGGATATACCTCATTACCGACAAAAACGATCCGCTGGCAAAGAAGAATATTATAAAGGACGAAGATATTTATGGCCGCACGCTTATGGTAGGCGGCGGTTCCCCGGCAGCTTTGCGGTCAGTTCAGCAAAAGCTTATATCCTCGGGCAAAATAGATTATTTTAACAGCCCCGATCATGACTCTACTCTCGTAAACGTTGCGTCAGGCAAGGGCATCTGCCTCGCTCCGGGATTCTTAAATGATCACAGCGGGCAGTTTGCATGGATCCCCTATGACTGCAAGGAACGTTTTCGTTGCGTCCTCTGCACTCATAAGGCGGATAGCCGCGAGAACCTTTCCGCGTTTATCAAAACGCTTCAAAAGATGTATGAAGAAGCGGTGGCTTTCCCTCTATAACGGAGTTTGTTTTTTACTGCAATTTTTCCGCAGGCAAAAAAGCCCTAAGGCCAGTAAAAAAACCGTTAGAGCCGACAATAATTTTTCATTTTGTATCTTCCTCCTGCCATACTTCCTTTGCCAGACGAAATACCGCCCAGCCTTTCGGCCATCCCACATACATAGTTGCATGAGTTATAACAGCCGCAATCTCTTCTTTTGAAACGCCATGAGCCTTCGCATTCTGAAGGTGATATGTCAGGGACGAGTCTGTGATACCGGACGCCATTAAGGATACTACGGTAATAATGCATTTTGTCTTTATATCTATAGCGTCCTCATTCCATACCTCACCAAAGAGCACGTCATCATTTAAGTGCGCAAACATCGGTGCAAAAGCTCCAAGTTGATCTCTTCCAGCCGTCTGTACTATTTTTTCGTTCATTGCATATACCTCCTTATTGTCTGATATATTCACTGTCTTGCCCCATGCCCACGCGCCAAGGGCAATCTTAGGTAGATTTGTCATTTCAATTTCAGGCCATCCCTGAAAGCCTCTCCGGCCCTTCCGCTTACTTTGTAATACCCATGGGTATAGGGGTCAAAGGAGATCGCTTCAAGCGAATCAATATCCACCTTGCCGTCTTTCATATTGGCTTCTTCAACTGACGTTCTCAAAACCTTTCCGATAACACCGATGCCGGTCTCACCGCTCTGATACTCAATGAATTCACACTCCATCGCGATCGGGAATTCATTGATCACCGGAGCATCCACCAGATCAGACTTTGTAAAAGTCATACCGCTCTTTGCAAACTTATCCTTTTCGGCTTTTCCGCTCACAATACCGAAGTAATCTGCTTCAACGACATGCCCGGCATCGGCGATATGAACCACGAAACCTTTTCTCGCCTTGATGTTCTCAACTGTCTTGTGAGTCTCCGTAAGGTTCAGAGCAACCTTATCTCTGTCAAGCATAGTTCCCCAGGCTGCGTTCATTACATCCACGCTGCCATCCTCGTTGAACGTCGATATCATAAGTACCGGCATCGGAAAAATCGCTTCTGTTGTCTTGATTTCATGTTTCATTGGTTTAGTTCTCCTATTTTTTTTGATATTGGTTTTATACAGCTGTTTTTTATTTTTCTTTCAGATTATTCAACATAACAGGATCTCATCTTAAAAAATCTTCATCCAGAAGGAATTGCTCTATACCAACATATGTAATTCCCTTTTCATCCTGCCATGCTTTAAGGTAATCCCGGACTACAACTATCTTGCTGAAAGAGTCAGGGATCCTTTTCAATGATTCTATCTCCTGCTCTTTTTTTTCCGGATCTGCTATGGATAAGGCCGATTGAATATAAAACCGCTTTCCTTCCTGGTTTACAACGAAATCCACCTCCAGCTGCTTACGGATCTTTTTACCGTCAGCATCTTTGGTATTGTATTCCACCACGCCCACGTCAACATTCATGCCCCTTCGGATGAGATCGTTGTACAATACGTTTTCCATAATGTGAGTCTCTTCCAGTTGCCTGAATCCAAGCCTCGCATTTCGAAGCCCCAGATCGGTGTAATAGTATTTGGCGGGAGTCCCGATATACTTTCTGCCCTTTACATCATAACGAACGGCTTTTTCTATGAGAAATGATTCCTCAAAATATCCAATATATTTTTCAATAGTTTCCGAGCCTATACCAATCCGTCGTTCACTTTTAAACGTATTTGCCAGTTTACTTGGATTGGTAAAAGATCCGATCCCTGATGCAAGGATATCAAGCAATATATCAAGCACTTCCGTATTATTCTTTATTTCGTGTCTTTCAAGTACGTCTTTTATATAAGTTCTGTCGAAGAGATCCTTTAAGTATCTGCTTTTCTCCTCGTGTGATTCAAGAGAAGTGGCAAGCGGCATTCCGCCATAGGTGTAATAATCCTGCCAAGCTCCCCTCTTATCCCCTTTATATTCATTATAAAACTCCGCAAATGACAACGGATACACACGAATCTCATCACCTCTGTCTCTAAACTGAGTCAATATATCCGAAGACAGCATCTTGGAATTACTGCCGGTAACATACACATCGGCGTTATCCATATGCA
>DFFO01000039.1:66204-66729 GCA_002369255.1 Lachnospiraceae bacterium UBA3774 | reverse complement strand
CGGCGGTATGTATAAACGAAGATGACAGTTTCACAATATTCATCAACCCGGCCTTGAGTATTTACGAACAGCGAAGAGCATTTTTGCACGAAATGCGGCATATCCTGAATGACGATTTTTACAAGAGCGATGTAAATTTAATCGAAAGCGAGGCGCACCGATATGACTAAATACCGCCGCTTGCCGAACGGCTACGGCAGCGTTACAAAGCTAACAGGGAAAAGGCGATACCCCTATAACGCAAAAACGCCCGTTCTCGATTATGACGAGACGGGCAAGCCTTTGAGGTTTTCTTTGGGTTGCTTTTCCACAAGACAAGAAGCTATAAACGCGATAAACGATTGGCACGCTGACAGGGGGCATTATGTTCAGCCCGATCAAATAACCGTAGCCGAGGTTTTTAAGGCGATGTTAGAAAAAAAAGAAAACATAACCGATATGACGCGCCGCAGTTATGAAAGCTCTTTTGCCGTCTTGAAATCGTTGCACGACCGCCCAATAAGAGCTGTTCGGCTTGCGGAGCTG
>DFFO01000039.1:32185-66144 GCA_002369255.1 Lachnospiraceae bacterium UBA3774 | reverse complement strand
GCCATTGACAACACCGGGCGTGCCAAAAGTGGCGTTTCCATATGTATATGTGTGCTAAAGTTAATTTACGGATATGCTGTAAAAAATGATATTGTCGAAAAGGATTACGCGCGGTTTTTGGAAAACAAAGGAGCGGTAATTCCAAGGCCGGAAAACAAGTACGTCGATATAGACGCTTTGGCGCGAATTAAGCGCCTTGCCGCAGACGGCAACAAAGTGGCACAGGTCATTGTGTTTATGTGCTACACGGGATTTAGGGTAAGCGCATATCAGACGCTTGAAATTGATGAAGAGAAAAGGTTGCTTCGCGGCGGGGTAAAGACAAAAGAGAGCAAGGGGCGTATAGTGCCGATAAAAGAGGAAATTATGCCGTACCTGTATTTGTTTCCGGCTAAATATGGTAGCCATAGCTCAAGGGATGCATTAGCCGCGTTTTGCTCCGCAAACGGCTTTCCGGCATACACATTCCATTATTTCCGGCATACGTTTAAATATTTGTGCGATTTGGCCGGAGTGGACGGAGTGACAAGCCGTTCTCTAATGGGGCATAGCCTCGGCGCGGATATACACGACGCTGTTTATTCGCATAGAGATATAGCCCAATTACAAGCAGCGATTGCCTCTTTGCCGTGGTAGATTTTGTTACCAATTTGTCATCAATTTGTTGTCCAACTACCCGAAATAAGCGCATTTTATCACGCCTTATTTTTCACAAAAGCCTTTGTTTATGCGCATTTTGGTAGTTTTTGTATATAACAGTAGATATTTTTTCCATTATGTGTTATCTTCTAATGCAAAGGAGATCGTTAATTTTATGTCAGAATTTAGCACAAGTACAGCAAAGAAAATCTACACAGGCGGAATGGATGAGAGCCTGAAATCGGTTTACGGCTACAGCATAGAGCACCAGCAGATCAGATATGCAAAGCTGGCGCAGTCTTTTGAAGAGTATTTTTGCGCGGCTCCAGAAGGCTTTTATTCTGCTCCCGGCAGAAGCGAACTGGTAGGGAATCATACCGATCATCAGCGCGGCAGAGTAATCGCGGCTTCCGTCGATATGGATATAATCGCTGCAGTAAAAAAACGCAGCGATAATGCTGTCAGGATTTTTTCCGAGGGTTTCGGGCTTATCGAGGCCGACCTGTCGGATCTTGAAAAAGCAGATGGCGAGGAAGGCACGACCCAATCCCTCATCCGCGGCATTGCTTTTGCTCTAAAAGATAAGGGAATAATGCCTTTTGGTTTTGACGCATACATGGTCAGCGACGTTCCCGCGGGGTCCGGAGTTTCATCTTCGGCGGCTTTTGAGATTCTCGTAGGAAATATATTCTGTGAAGGAGCGGAAGATTCGATGCGCGTCTTCCTTGCGCAGGCAGGGCAATTTGCGGAAAACAAATATTTCGGAAAGCCCTCCGGCCTGATGGATCAGCTGGCGTCCTCGCTCGGAGGCATTACCTATATAGATTTCCATGACGCCTCTGCGCCTCAGATCGAGAATATTCCTTTTGATATAGGCAAGGCCGGCTACAATCTGTGCATAGTAGATACGCACAGTTCTCATGCCGATCTTACAAATGAGTATTCCGATATATTTGACGAAATGAAACAAGTGGCCTCGTACTATGGAAAAGAAGTGCTCTCTGAAGTTTCGACCGAGGCTTTTTATTCTGACTTCAAAAAGCTGCGCGAGATACTAGGAGATCGCGCGGTGCTTCGCGCCATGCACTTCTTTGAAGAGACCGAGAGAGTAAGAAACGCCCGTGACATTTTGAAAAAAGGCGATATTGACGCGTTTCTTGATATCATAGACCGCTCGGGCAGATCTTCTTTTATGTATCTTCAAAATGCCTATCCTACCGGAAGCATAAAAGAGCAGGGACTTGCGCCCGCGCTTGCAGTTACCGAAAAGCTGCTCGGCGGCAAGGGCGCTTTCAGAGTTCACGGGGGAGGCTTTGCCGGAACCATCCAGGCCTTTGTTCCGACTGAAATGACAGCGGCTTATAAGACCGGTATAGAAAAAGTGCTCGGAGAAGGAAGCTGCCGCGTGGTAAAGATCCGAAAAGTAGGCGGCACAAGACTGGAGCTGAAATAATTTTTCCATTAAAAAAGCGGGCAAAAAGCCCGCTTTTATTATTTATAAAAGAGCTGTCACAAAGTCAAACGACAGCTCTTTTTGATCGCCATCAAAATGGCAATATTCCGATAATTATCGCGAAGATCATACAAAGGATCGAGAATCCCCAGACCCAAAGGAAGGACGATTTGATATGATCCTTTATATCTACCTCGGCAAGACCTACGCCAAGTAAGGTGGCGGGAACCATCGGGCTGATGAATGTAGCGCAGTTGCGGCAAACTACCATAGCGACAGCTATAGGCAGCGCGTTGATTTTAAATGCAGCGCCTATTCCTATCATAACGGGGAGCATGCCGTAGAAATACGAATCCGTATCAAAGGCAAGCGCCAGCGGAACAGACAGGATACCGATAACCAGCGGCAGATGACGTCCGAGGAAAGCAGGCAGATAATTCGCAATGATATTTGACATGCAGGTGATGACGGAAGGAATCTCCGTTCCGTCGGCTCCTTCTACGGTCTTTACGAGAATACCCATAAGAACCGCGGCGCCCATAAGCGTGGAGCACATCATAAGCGCGGGGCCTGCGTGAAGGTTGACGAGTTTTTTATGTATGCTGCTCTTAAAGCCGTAGTTTACAAATACCGCAACAGCAAGGCCTATCATAAAAGGCACGTAGCTGGGGAATACGTCCCAGATGAGCATTGCGATAACAGCAACGGTAAGAAGAAGATTGAAGATGAAAAGCTTAGGTCTTGCAAGTTCGTTTGCTTCTTCCTTTGCGGCTTCGTCAACGACTACTTCGCCTTCGGCTTCGGCCAGTTTTCCGTTCAGGCCTGCGCCTCTCTTCTTTTCAAGAATACCGGTAATGACGGCAACTACGATAGCCAGCACTATTCCGAATATCTGTATCGGAAGGATGGTCTGCCAGAGACTTGCCGCCTCTATCTCAAGTACAGTAGCTGCACGCATCGTAGGGCCTGCCCACGGCATAAGGTTCAGAACGCCCATCGCCAGAACCGCGATACGAAGAAGGCTCGTAGGCTTCATATGCATTCTCTTGTAAACGGGAAGCATAGCAGGAATTACAATACAGAACGTAGAAGCGCCGCCTCCGTCAAGATGACCGATAAGCGCGATGATACAGGTAACAACGGCAACGCCGATAACGCTGTTTCCGACAAGCTTCATAAGCTTTCCGATAACGACGTCGAACATACCCGTATCGCTCATTACTCCAAAATACAAAACGCTGAAAACAAACAGTGCGGCAGTAGGTCCGGTGCTTGAAAATCCGCTCTTTATCAGCGAACCTATATCGTCCCAGCTGTAGTAGCCGCCGATTACAAGGGCTATAGCAAGCAGCGCGGGAAATACAATAAAGGCAACGCTTGGCACTGTCCAGCTTTTAAACAAAGTTACTACGATAAGCGCGATCGTAATAAAGCCGAGAATACCAATCAATGTCTCACTCATAAAATCTCTCCTTTTCATTTTCTATGGGTTTTAGGTGATTTTACATTAAATGCTTGACTTTGTCAAAAAATTTTATTAAACCTGGTTTTTCGGGCAAGGAAAAGGGGACGCATAAGCGTCCCCCTGAAAAATTATATCTATATCATTCCGGATCGATAAGTCCGTAGGTATTTCCCTTTCTTTTATATACTACGTTTATCTCGTTTGTCTCCGAATTTCTGAAAACAAAGAAATCGTGTCCGAGCATTTCCATCTGAAGGCAGGCCTCTTCCGGGTCCATGGGCTTTACCGCAAAATGCTTTGTGCGCTCTATGCGTATCTCGTCCTCGTCCTCTTCCGCCTCCTCGATATATCTGGGATTAAACGTGCCTCTGGACTGATATCTGTCGATCAGTTTTTTGCGGTGCTTCATGAGCTGGCGTTCAAGCGCGTCCTCGGCCATATCTATTGCGTTATGCACGCTGTCGGAGGTGCGCTCCGCGCGGATGATGCCGCCGTCAAGCGGTATCGTGATCTCAAGCTTTTTAAACTCGCCCTCGCCGGTAAGAACTACTGTTGCGGTAGTGTTTTCGCTAAAATACTTATCGAATTTTTTTCCGATCTTTTTTTCGATAGCGTCCTTGTAGTCCTGGGTAATACGGATATTTTTTTCTTTGTAAGCAAATAACATAATTTTGATCTCCTTTGCTTAAGATTTGAGCAGTGGCTCAAGGCATGAAACCCTTGCCGAACTACTCTGGTGTTATTTTAACACAAAACAAGGGGTTTGTAAAATAATTTAACCTACCTCGTCATTATGCCCGTTGTCCGGCAGGATGCCGGCGCGAAGCTTCCTCCAAACGAGGATATACATAGTAGAAAAGCACGCAAAGCCCGCTACAACGTCCGCGATGGGCTCGGCGCCAAATATAGCCTCCGCCGCGTTGTCCGGGAAAATGAGCGGCAAAATGAAAATCAGCGGAACCACTACGAGAATCTTTCGCAGGATCGAGAAAAACATGCTCTGCCTGGACATTCCGAGCGAAAGGAACGTATACTGCCCTACCGAGTGGAAAGAAAGCATTACCTGCATTGAAAAGAACAGCCTTACCACGGTGGGCGCGATCTCCATCAGTTCTTCGGAATCGTTGAATATACTGATCACAACTCCCGGCCAAAGGACCACCGCGATCGAAAGCACCGACGTATAAACTACTCCGGCCACGGTCATAAAACGGATCCCTTTCAGCGTCCTTTTTGTGTCCTTCGCGCCGTAATTATATGACAATACCGGCTGAGCGCCGTTTGTAAGGCCGTGCATTCCCATAAAGATCATTTCCCTTACGGAATTTATGACCGTCATGGCGGCCACGTAAATATCACCGCCGTAGCGCTGAAGGCTTGAATTGTAAAGGATCTGCACTACTCCGGTGGTTCCGGAAAATATCAGCGGAGTGACGCCGATGCGCAGGATGGTCTTTACGTATCTGAAGTGCAGGAGCATATTTGAGATACGCAGCTTTACCGGCGCGCGAAATATCAAAAATGCGATCACCCATACCGCGGAGATAAACTGCGATATGATCGTTGCAAGCGCGGCGCCGCTAACGCCCATATTAAGGCCGGGAAGCGAGGCGCCGAAAACCGAAAATCTGTCAAAAATAAAAAACGGATCAAGGAAGATATTCGTAACTGCCCCGATAACAGTGGTGACCATCGCCGTGGCGCTGTATCCCTGGTTGCTGATAAAAGCGTTCAGGCCGGTGCCGAGCATTGAAAAGGCTATGCCCGAAACATAGATGGTAATATAGCTTTCGGCATAAGAGATGGTATCGTCGCTTGCGCCGAAGGCATAAAGCAGACTTCTTTTGAAGATGAAGATCACGGCCGCAATAAGCGCCGAAAAGATCAGAAGAAGCGTGGTGGCGTTGCCGAGTATCTCTCCCGCCGTATCATCATCACCTCTGCCTCTCGCCATGGAAAAAGGCGGCGCTCCGCCCATGCCGCACATATTTGTAAATCCGGTGATGAGCGTGATAAGCGGAAACGTCACACCCACGCCGGTAAGCGCGAGCGTGCCTATCTTTTCTATGTGGCCTATATAAATCCTGTCTACTATATTATAGAGAACAGCTACTATCTGAGCCAGAAACAGAGGAATCGTCAGACGCATGATCGCGCCCGGAACACTGCCCTTTGAAAAATCGCCTTTGTCGTAATTTGCCATATATTATTTTTTCCTGACCGAGTATCCAAAATTGCCGATCAGCTCTCCCAGCGCATAATATTCGCCGTGACTGTATGCTACAAGCCCCGCGGCGTTCATATCGAAGCGATCGTTTTTGTCAAAATATTCCTCGCTGACATTCACGGCGACCACCTCTGCCAGAAACATATCATGCGAGCCAAGCTCGATGACATCCGAAACGCGGCATTCGATATTTACCGGACTTTCGTCGATCAGCGGCGCTTTTACCACGGAAGCCGCCACGGGAGTCAGCTTTGCAAGCGCCCATTTGTCGGTATTTCTGCCCGACTTTACGCCGCAAAGATCCGCGGCCCGGGTAAGCTTTTGCGTAGTAAGATTTATTACAAATTCACCCGACTCCTTTATCATGCTATACGAATGGCGTTCTTTTCGGACGCTGATATATACCATCGCAGGGTCCGAGCAGACCGTGCCTGTCCATGCTATGGTGATGATATTGGTATTTCCGTTTTTGTCCGCGCAGCTGACCATCACCGCGGGAACGGGATAAAGCATATTTCCGGGTTTAAATTGTCTTTTCATGATTTCTCTCCGTCAAGGTATTATATCCAAAAGGGGCGGCTTTTGCAAACTTTTGCCGCGGCTGCTGTGACAGACGGGGCGCATAGGCCACGCGGCTGCCGCACAAAAAACAGACGGCTCACAAAAGAGCCGCCTTAAAGTCTTAAAGGAGCATGCAGATCATTCTGCGTGAAAATTCTCCTTGCCTACGCCACAAAGAGGGCAGGTCCAATCCTCGGGAAGATCCTCGAAAGCAATTCCGTCGTTTTCCGCGGGATCATAAACGTAGCCGCAAACATCGCATACGTATTTCATATTTTTTCCTCCGTTTAATCTTTGGCCTTTTGCCAGGCCAAGGGTTTATGGCGCCTGCTTTTTTCTTTGCAGGCCGCATTAAAGACATTTTACAATATAAGGAGCTTTTTGAAAAGGATAATATTTTGCGGCCCGGCCGGAGTTTGATCCGGCATTATCTCTAAAGCCCTATCAAAGCTTTAATACAGGCAAGATCTCGCTGCTTAGCAATGCAGCGAAGGCATCTCCGTCCGTCTTGTCTCCTACAATGCAGCCGTAATGCGTAGGGATGGCGATCGCCGGCTTTATGAGATTTGCAAACTCCGCCGCTTCCCGGTGATCAAACGTATAAGTCCCGCCCGCCGGAATAAAGGCGATATCGCATTTTACAAGGCTGTTTTCGGGATTTTTATCGGTATCTCCCGTCACATAGTAACGCACGCCGTCCGCGCAAAGCACGTATCCGCACCACCCGTTTTCCTTCGGATGAAATTTCTTTGCCGGGTTGTATGCAGGTATTGTCTGAAAAGAAAGGCCGCCTGCGGTATATTCTTTTCCCGGGACAACGCAGATGATACGCGAGACCTTGCGCGAAAAAGGCTCTACGCTTTCCTGGGTGCTTTCGGGCGTTATTATCACCGTTTCGTTTTTTATGACCTTCTCCATATCCTCAGGCGAAAAGTGATCAAAATGATCATGCGTCAAAAACACGTAGTCCGCGTCATTTGACGGCTCGCCGATCTTGAACGGGTCGAAATAAACCACTCCCGCGCCGGTCTTTATCCTTATGCTACTATGGACGTTGATCGTGATATTGTCTGTATTCATAGTGGATCCCCCTTTTTATGCGCTCATGGTATGCCGGCGGCGCTTCATGATTTGCCCGCGGCTCTTTCATTATATCATACTTGCAGCATGCCGCGGCGAGGGATTGTTCCAAGAACCTGCAATTTATGAGGGCGCCGCGGTAGGCGATGCGCGGATGCGTGCAGGATGGGGAAAAACGACAGTGTTGCACGCAATTCTGTCTCACGGTGCGTGTAAGATGGCGAAAATCGACGGTTTTGCACGCAATTCTGCCTTTAGATGCGTGCAAGATGAGGGAAATCGGCGGTTTTGCACGCAATTTTGCCTTCGGATGCGTGCAAGATGGGAGAAAACGACAGTTTTGCACGCATTTTTGACCCTATGTGCGTGCAAGATGGGGAAAAACGACAGTGTTGCACGCAGAGTCCCCACCTGGATTTCATATAAGTTGCAATGCATATTATGAAAAAGTTGCGTCATATCCGACGCAACTTTTCGATGAGCCATTTGCAAAACGGTCGGCACATTATTGAATTTGGATCTGCCATTCCATTTAAAGACAAAATGATATTCTTATTATCACAGTGTATACGCATAAGCCGAATCTCCGTATTTCATCATTGCTTTCACTAAATTTGCAAGCTTCTCGTTTGAGTCGTTCTGTTTGGCGCAGGCATAGGATTCAACACTGTAAGATAATGTATTACTGGCTGCAACGCCGCCGCGGTATGCTGTGACGTATATAGTTTCTCCCATTTGACTTGCAGTCAGCTTATTGATCTTTGCAATATATTTTCCACCTGCGGTGGATAATTCCTCCGATGAAAACTCTTGCAAAAGAATTCCTGCCTCATTTTCTACTTTGACCGTAATATCATTTATGTCTTTAGTGGTAAAAGCGAACTGCATGGCAATGGAATCATTTAGGTTTAGAGACGCACTTCTCCACATAACGGAAGGAAAATCAATCTTATGGAACTCGGTATTTGTAACAGAAGTCAGTACCGGATCTTCCACAGTGCCCCAAGAAAGTTGTTCCTCATTCAGAGAAGCAGCCGCCAGTGAATCCGTATGATAACCGGTATAGATTTGAGATGCCGACCCATATTGAAGTAAATCAACGAGCAATGTGCGCAGCTTTTCTTCTGATGACTCCCTGTCAAGCATAGAATAACAGTATTGTGCAATACTATATTTCAGTTCCATGCCAGCATATTCCACACCGTCGTAAGTTGCGTGAAGCGTAGCAGTAATAGTGTCATTCATTTTGTCTGGCGCAATATTGCTGAAACTGAATACGTAGTAATCGCCGTTTACAGTGTAATTTGGAGCGGTGATCTCGTCGCCGTTCATTGAAAATACAGCATAGGGTTTTTCATATCCGTTTTTCTCGATCAGGTCTTTCTTGACTACAAAGTTTACTTTCAGATCGCTTTGCAGTGTGAGGGAAGCACCGTCGAATTTAAGCGAAGGAACTTGTGGAATTTCTTCCGTTTCAATATCACCGCAGATTGAACAGGTGTGATGCCTGTACCCGACAGAGTCAGGCATTGCAGGAGTATCAATGAGCCATTCGTCGTAAATATGCTCGCACTCAATTTTGAATGTGAGTGATCTTGTTCCTTGATAATTACCTATGCCGGTGATTGTCACTCTTCCGGTTCCAATGGCATTATTATTAGTATATTTAACTTTAAAATCTTCGCCGCAAACCAATTCTGTGCCTTCGTTATAACGAGATGTTAATGTTGGAACAGGTGTTACAGCAGAGCCGTAAAACAACTGTGCCGGAATTGCTTCATAAAGTACGGATGCAATTGGTACTTTGCGAACTGTAACAGAAAGATTTGCACTGAATCCGTTATACGTAACTGTAATTATCTGAGGCTCATAATTCGTGCTGTCGTAACCGCTGATACTACAATCCAACCCTTTTATATCCTTTGATGTTCCGTTATCATATGCAACTTCAATAGTTATTTTTTCTATCTGTTCCGGAGCATTCCAGTACAATACACCCGCAGCCTTAACAGATAGTCCGACGATGTATCTGGTTTGAAGTTCTTCGATGCACTGTTGGAGCCTCCCCACGTAGTACCGGCTGACTTCTGCTGAAACGGCATTGGCCAGGCTCTCCTCCGCTGCGGCTATCACTTCCTGCAGAGAGGCAAAGCTCTTAGCAGAGTAACCATCACCTGAAACCGCTTTTGCTTCCGTAATACCATCGAGCAGAGCAAAGTAATTGTCATTCCGTTCGAACTCAGCAGTTATAATTACAGGCTCGTCCGGCATAATAAACTGGCCATGTACCACAGGTATTCCGTTATACATAAGAGATCCTTCACAGAATACGTATCCATCATTCTCAATGATAGGTATTTCCAGTGTTTCCTCTATTGGGGCAAAGATGGGAACATTTATCGTCCCACCCTCTGCGATCTGAATAGTTACAGGCTGTGTTCGTTTTTCAAATACTGCGGTAAGTGTCGTATCTTTTTTCGCTACAACAATGTATTCAGAATCAGTGGATAAAACCTTGCCTGTTTCATCCGTCCACTTTGAAAATGCGTATTTAAAAGTTGGTTCTGCAGTAACGGTATGTGACGTTCCGCCAACTGTTTCTATATGATTCACAGAAACTGAACCTTTTTCGACATCGCAGCTTTGAACAGTAATCGTGCAGGGGTTACCAATGGTAGGATATGGATCAACGTTATCCTTTAAGCCATCTCCGTCATAATCTACAAAGGTACCACCGGATTTAAGAGTAAAGTTGTTACCACGGTGGTCAAAAAGGAGGTTTGGAGAAATAGATGTGCTAAGCACTACTCCAAATTCACTCTCGTTTTCAAGGATGATATGACCGGCACGCAATCCACTTATCGTCTGCTGTTCTGTTCCATTAAAAATAACCTTTCCAGCTGTTATATTACAATAAGTGGAATATAGGCTGGCATCCCCACCAATTTTTAGCACCGCACCTTCATCTGTCATGTTTATTCGATGATTTGGAAATGAAAACTTAAGATCTCCTCTTATACTCAAATCACCAGAATTATTGATTATTCCAAATTCATTTCCTGCCGGTGCCGTTTTCTTAGAATACACACTTCCAGTTATACAAAGATGTCCGCTGTTATTCAATATGCAGTCTCTGTTATAGAAACGAACATCCCCATCAATTGTAACATCGGCATCTTCCGGTATTATAAGATTTGCTTGATCTATAGTTATATTTCCTTTAATACTTTTCCTAAAAATGTTATCCGCAGTAACCCATATCTCTCCATAGTTTGAATTATCTCCAAAGCTACTGTCTGTTGTGCAATACGTGTAATAGTTTCCATTAATGATTGGATTCCCATTCAGCTTAAATTCTCCTTTGACGGAGATGTTGCTAGCATATTCTATTCCTTTGGGGTTTGTTACTTCAACATCGTATGCTTTAAGTCCACTTATCGTCTGCTGTTCTGTTCCATTAAAAATAACCTTTCCAGCTGTTATATTACAATAAGTGGAATATAGGCTGGCATCCCCACCAATTTTTAGCACCGCACCTTCATCTGTCATGTTTATTCGATGATTTGAAAATGACAGATTATAATTACCTTCTACAACAAGTTCCCCACTATTATTAACAACTCCAAATTTATTACCGGCAGGGGCAGTTCCCTTAGCCTCCAGATCATCTTTAATAACTAAATGCCCATAATTATTTATCGTTCCACCAGAATGGTAAAAGCATACGGATCCGTCAACTAATATACTTATTCCTTCTGCCACTGTTAATTGAGCTGAAACTTCAAGACTGGTTTTTATTCCTCTCGACGAGACATAAATTGAATCAGCATCAATGTGATCAGATGACTGTTTGAGTAATGTATTTTTTTCAATACTCCAGACGCCAAAATCGGTGATTCTGCGATTTTCAGGCGAAATGGATTGTATGGTGGTTTTAATATCATTTATATAGTTTCCATATGCAGCCTCCTTGTCAAAATAGTGTCTGACACTTTCGACATAGGCAAGACCATGATTGGGATTGTGTTCTGCGAGTTGCTCACATTCTTCAAACGCCGCTGCTTTCATAGATATATAGGCATTGAAAAGCGCTTCATACTTTTCAATTTGGCTGTTATCAAAAGGCGAAGAAAAGACTTTGGCTTTCGCAACAACGCTATCGTATAAATTGTTAGCATATTCTGTAAGAATAACTGCGGAAGTGTATTTTGAATAATCTGCATCAAGTATCCATTCGAAAATCGCCTTATTCAATATTTTGACAACCGAAGTTACTACAGAACCAAATGTTGCCCAATTTCCGAGGATCCAATCGCTTGCCTTTTTTGGTAAGTATTCAATTACTTTGTCATATACTTTATTTTTGATATAGGTATCGGAAAAATAACTGATAAAACCATTGCTTAACTGATTTTTTAGTCGTGTCATTCCTTTGTATAACGTAGAAGATGAACTCTGGGTTTTAATGATTTCATCAATTAATTCCATTTCGGTTTCTTGCATCATTATGGAAAGAGCCAATGCTTCAGAAAACTCCAAAGCATCGGAAAGCTTCCCTAATTTTTCTGTTGTTTCACAAATGGTAGTATAGATATGAGAGCCTAAAGATGGTAATTTGGGTGATAATTGCGTGCAATAATTTTTCAAATAGCCAATAGATTGATCCAAAAAAGTTTTATATAGTTCCGGCTTATCCAAGCCGTTGTAATATGAGGCGTTCTCCGCCGCCATACTTTCAAGATCCTTTGCCATTTTTAAAAAACTGTTTATGTTTTTTATGTATTCATTTTCTTTGCCGATTTCTTTAGTCGAGGCCAAATTGACATCGCAAAGAGCCGAGGCAAATTTTTGATTTGCTTTATCAAGTTCATCATTGAACTGAAAAGAAGAAAGTCCGATATTGTCAGAAACATATTTTGCAATAGATGCGGGATCAGTTGCGATTGAAATACCTTGTGATATTACGGAATTCACAAAATGCCCGGTAGTAACATATTCATTAATAATGGCGTTTGTAACACCCATTGTTTTTGATTGAATCGCAGGCAGTGCCGGAGACAGTGATAAGTAATCGGAATACGCATAAAACAAATCTGAGTAATAAATATACTCTTCTTCATTTGTAGTCGTAGTGCTATTTTCAGTTGCGTTTACATTTATTGTAGATAAAACCGAATAAGCGATTATCCCGATCATTAACAATGATATGAGTTTAGCAAATCTGGATTTTCTCTGCATAGTGTGTTTCTCCTTTTAATGAATACCGACGCTATACTTTAATAGCGACATCACATTTTGATCGTCAACAATTTTCGTGTTTCCATAGATTACAACCTCTTCTGCCAAAAAGAAGTAGTAATATAAACTGATTTCACTCAAGATATTAAAACCATAGTCCTGGATTTCTAATAATGGAATATCCCACATATTTGATGTTACTTTGTAAAATTCTTCTCTTTTTATTGGAACAATAAAATAATTGTTAGGTTGAATTGAGATCTCCAATTCAATATAATCTTTATTGTTTCTTCGACGGCTCTTTTCGACAAAGTAGTCAAAACTTGCTATGTGTTGTATATATTTTTGAAATTTAACAAGCGAGGTTATATTCAAGTAGTTTTGCATGCAATTCTGCCTTCAGATGCGTGCAAGATGGTAAAAATCAGCTGTTTTGCACGCAATTTTGCCTTCGGATGCGTGCAAGATGGGGAAAACGGCGGTTTTTACCCACTTTGAAGAAAGAACCGTCAGTGTTTTTCCGGTCGCTGCATATGCACCCTTTGTGAGCTATGTTTTGATTCCGATTACACATAGCCTTATTATGCTCGACTACACAATCTGATTCTATCCAAACCCAAAAATAACTTCCTTCAGAACAATATATAGTGAAATTTTTATAATCACTTCTGCGGCCTGGCACCTGGACAAACCAACCCTTTTGTTTAATTAAAGTGCCACGTTTCTTTAAATGCATAATACGGCTGCGAGCTATCAAAGCACATCCACCCTGCATTATTACCCTGAGTAAAATAACCATATGTATAAGAAGCATCAAAGAAAACTTTTTCTATCGTCACAGCAGAACCTTTTGCGGCAGAAAAACATTTTGTAACGCTTCCCGGTGATTGATAAAAGTCAAGATCAAAACCACAGGTAAATGTCTTTACACTATTATCAGAAGAGTAGTCCATTTCTTTATACTCTGTTACAAATCTATTGTTTTCAAAAACAAATTCAACATTGAAATATAATCCGCCTATTGCACTTTGCTGTGTCAATGCAGTAAACAACAATCTATTGCCGGATAATTCTATGTTTTCTATTTCTTCGGCAAACCTTCCAGGACCCATTGTTCGCAAATCCTGTATAAAATCGAGCCGGTTAGTTTGAGTATTGTATCTGAAGATGCTGAACGTACCGTCATACCCGGGATCATCTATCATATCTATGACCAAAAACTCATTCTCTGCGTTAATTCTAATATACTGTATTGAAAAGAAGTCGGCATATTGATCTATTTCAAGCGCCGTATTTCCGTTCACAAAAACAACAATTCCGTCCTCTTTTGCTCTAACGATTATCTTATCGTCAACATTGTCTCCGGTTACGTCTTTACTGTATGAAAGCTCTTGTTTTTCACCATATTCAGAAACTCCGCCGGCATTTTCATAACACGGATTGTCAAGTAATGTTTCAGATCCCGGATCTACCATTGACCCCGGTGAAGACGCCTGCTGCGAGGCGTGTGCCGTAAAACAAACAGATAAAATCAGGCAGACCGCTATTATCAGATTGATTCTTTTTTTCATTTTTCACCTCAGTCATCCGCATGGAGTCTTATCAGGTTTTCCATCGCTTTGTAATTGTCATATTCAGGATTTCCTGACCAGTTAAAACCACTCATATCGTCAAAATCACAGAATGATATTTCCCTGAAATTATAATTATCATTCCCTCCTGCTATTTCTCCGAAAAATAACTCTTCTGAAGTGATATTTTTACCCGACATCGAATATAGATTTGCCCACTCATAGCCTTTCATAGACATAAACCCGATTACTCCTCTGTCACAGGCTCCATACAATTCTTCTCTTCCCGGAACAGCATCTTCATCGTCTTCATCATATACGTCTGTTCTTCCGCTAATCAGTTTGGCTTTACCATCAGTATAAGTGTAAAAATAATAGTTGCTGGTCTTTTCTCTTGTTCCAAATCCAACTATCAATTCAGGTGTTCCGTCAGTATTTAGATCATACAGTGCGTATTCCGTTCTCGGGTCGTTCCATTCTTCTCCGGATCCGATCTGTTTTTCAAAGTATTTAAATACTTTCTTATATGCTTCTTTGTAATCGCTTCCGGACTCTGACGAGCTTCCCGTCGCTTTTCTAGTTTCTTCCGGGGATTTTGTTGTCTCGGACTCTTCGATCTCTTCAAATGGCCGTTCGAAGTTCTTCGGGATTGCGTCATCACTAATACTGTCTAAAAGAATTCCTTCAGGGCTATACAGATACGTTATATATTCTGATGGAATATAGAAGTACAGAATATCGTCAACTGCTGCCATCTCAAATCCATACTCCGCCTCTATACCTGCTTTCCACACTTCACTGCCGGTTTTTATATCAAGCGCAATCAATTTGTTCTGGAAAAAAACATCTATCTGACCAGCCACAATGTTTCGGCAATAATTGAAAAGAGGCATATCAGCATTATTCTTTACTTTTTCTGTATCGTACTGCCAAATGACATCTTTATTTCTGTTGTAAGCTCTTATTGAATAATAGACCCAGTCATTTTCGTACATATCAAAAGCAAGGACTGAATCAATCTTTTTATCAGCAATAATTGGAGCTGAATTTGATGTGGGCGTTGCAGATGTTGATAAATCCGGTTTATTATTACCACATGCTGACAACATGAATACTAATACGATCAAAAAAGCATATAATTGTTTCATTTTATCCACCTAAAAACTTTTGTTTAATCAAAATGCCATGTTTCCTTAAATGCGTAATATGGCAACGAGTTGTCAAAACACATCCATCCGGCTTTGCTTCCGGAAATAAAGTAACCATACAGCTTTTTTCCAGAATAACTGATTTTCTTAAGCGTCAGTATTTCCCCTATACCTGTAGTAAATGAAACTGTTTTGCCTCCCATCGTTGTATACAACTTGTATTTTCCTTTGCATGTAAACTGATAAATACTGGTGCCGTATTTTTTGTGATAAGAATCTAAGCCATATACACCCGATATTTCATTTGATTCCTCAACCAGTTTATTCCCACTTGTAGTGTATTTAATGTCACAAAACAGTCCCCCAAATTATAGCAGGTTGTGTGACAAATGAAAGCATCATTGCATCCTTACTAGCCGAAATCGTTGTAGGTTTGTCAAACATGTATTGTAATCCTACAAAAAAGTTGCGATGAAAATAGCATTGTCTTGTTGATATAATCGCAAAAATGTGCTAAACTTTATTTGCAAAAAAGGAGTTGATATAGAATGTATATAAAAAGAACGGTAGAAAAGGCTATACTTGCTGCAGGAGAATCTTTTCCTTGTGTAGTAGTTTACGGTCCCAGACAGGTTGGCAAGTCTACAACGATTGACCACTTGTTTGGAGATAAATACAATAAAGTTACACTTGATGACGGAGATGATCGCGCTCTTGCACTCAGCAACCCTAAGTTATTTTTAGAGATCTATAGTTGGCCCGTTGTTATTGATGAAATCCAAAAGGCGCCTAAATTGTTGGATGAAATCAAAAAAATCATTGATGAACAAAGACTTACTTGGATGAAAAACGGCGAGAAAAGAAAACTGATGTATATACTCACCGGTTCTAACAGGTTTGAACTGCAAGAGGGTATCTCGGATTCTTTGGCAGGCCGATGTGCCGTTATTGAAATGGCATCCTTTACTCATGCCGAAAAATACGGATATGACGCACCGCTATTCAATCCCGAAATCAGCGAACTTAAAAAGCGTGAACATAGTGGCAGAAAATACAAAAGCAAAAAAGAAATCTTTGAAGATATTTTTAACGGTGGCATTCCCGATATTATCACCGGGGTTGCTCAAAGAGAAATATACTTTAAGTCATATGTGAATACCTATATAGAACGTGACGTAATGAAACTGATTGAAACATCAAGTGAACTCCAGTTCAGAAACTTTATTTCCATAGTTGCTCTGCGTACCGCTCAGGAACTTCATTATGATGAAATTGCAAGAACAGTTGGTATTGATGTCAGAACCTGTAAAAGATGGATATCCATACTCCAAACATCCGGTATTATCTATCTATTGCAACCGTATTTATCTAATATTTCAAATCGAATTATTAAATCGCCTAAGCTCTATTTTATGGATACCGGACTTTGTGCTTATCTATGCAAGTGGCCTAATGCAGAAATGTTAGAGTCCTGTGCCATGAACGGTGCATTCTTTGAAACCTTTGTTGTCAGCGAAATTATCAAAAACTTCTATGCTTATAATAAGGATCCCAAAGAGTCACTCTTCTATTACAGGGATATTGACCAAAAGGAAATCGACTTAATCTATATAAATGCCGAAGATATTTATCCTATCGAAATTAAAAAAGGCGTAGCGCCTACAAAGCCGTCTAAAAACTTTGACGTGCTGAGCAAATATAAGCTCAACATTAAACCCGGACTAATAATAGATAATTGCGATAAAATCAGACCCATTAACGAAAAAGCATATACATTCCCGATTTATCTGTTATAACCTATTAGCAAAAAAATCAGAGGGGCGATACAATCAAAAAGTTACGGCATAAACGACGCAACTTTTTGATGAGACATTTGCTAAAACACTCGACACATTACTGTCTTTCCGGATTTTGGGGTGTGCTGTCTGCGTGTTTTTCTCCTCTGATAGTTTCCAATTCCAAAACTATCTTTTCGGTGTTTTTTTCAATGTCTGAGAGCGCTATCAAGCATCTGGGAATTATGACAGCTATCAGGACAAAGATAATCACAATTAACAAAAATGGCCCGAAAGTACTCAAAAAAGCCTCACCGTCCACTCCCCTTTTATTTGCAGATACACTTAGTGATGCTATTATTCCCACCATAAGAATAACAGCCGCCGCAATATAACAGATAACCATTAATGTATATCCTGTTTTCGAAAGCTTTTCTGCATTATGATTCTTAAAGGAAGGGTTTTCCTTTAAAAGATGATCTATCTTTCTGTATCCCGGCGCCTGTCCTGTTTGATTTGCGCCGTTGTTACCTGCTGCGGTTATCTTTGCTCCGCATTTTTCACAAAAAACCGCTCCGTTTGGATTGTTGTGTCCACAATTACTGCAATACATTTTTATTGTCTCCTAAATATTATTTTTAATACGTTTTATATACTTTCCACAACGCGTTACTCATGCCCAACCATCCGATGCTTCCATTGACTTTTACTTTGAAAAAGCAATCCCAGTTATCGCCTGTTTTTACCCACTTCGCCGAAATGACAGTCAGCGTTTTTCCGGCTGCTGCAAATGAGCCATTTGCGCTGTCATCCCTTGGTTCTTTATATAGATAGAACCCCTCGTTTACTGTATATGTTTTTTGCCCCGTAATTGCACAGTCTGTAGTAACCAGATTGATAGTTCCTTTTTTTAAGCTAACCTTTGTTATGGAATCAGTCTCATTCAGATACTGTTTGGCACTTGTATAATATGTGATAACATCATTCTTCGTTCCGGTTATATTAGTCCTACGCAAATAGGGCAGTTCTCCACAATACTCCAGAGTATTGTTTTTATAGTAATACGGATGCGTTGAGTTTCCGCCTCCCATATAATAATGGTCAACAAGTATATATTCGTTACTGCTATCGTATCTATAGAAAACTGCTGAAACACCGCGTCCGCCAGTTTCTATCATTTTTTTGCCGTTAACGTATACATAAAGCATCATAACCCCGTCTTCATTCGTTAACGCCACTACGAGCTTATCCGCTTTTCCATCCCCGGTGATATCATAATAATATATGCCGTTATCTAGTTCGATAATCTTTGAATTCAATTCCCCTATCATTTTACCGCCTTTAATGTTATACAGAGTTTTTTTGCCGTTGACAGAGGCATTGCACTCACCGTTGTATGAGAACTGAACTTTTCCTCCCTGTACGTACCACCAGGTATTATTGTCGGCGCGTTTGACAATTGAATTAGTTCCAAACTGTACCTGTCCGTTTTTAACATACCACCAGGTGTTGTTATCCGTACGTTTCACCACAGATGTTACTCCAAACTGTACCTTTCCATTTTTAACATACCACCAGGTATTATTGTCCGTACGCTTAACTACAGATGTAACTCCAACTTGTACCTTTCCGCTTTTTACATACCACCAGGTGTTGTTATCCATACGTTTCACCACAGATGTTACTCCAAACTGTACTCTGCCGTTTTCCACGTACCACCAGGTATTATTGTCGGCGCGCTTGACTATGGTCGTTGCTTTGGTTTGGACTCTTCCTTTTTCCACATACCACCAGGTGTTGTCGCTGGCTCGCTTGACCACCGATGTTTTCTTTTGATCAACCTGTCCTTTTTTGTTGACGTACCACCAGGTACTGTCACTCAGACGCTGTGCGACTGTCTCCTGTTTTACAACAACACCGTCTTTGTAGTTATACCATTTGCCGTCTGAAGCCTTGCAAACACCGTTTTTAGTTGAACTTGCTGATGTTTTCAACCTGTATAGCGTCCTTGTTTCGACTTTTCTTGTAGAAGAAGACGACACTGCAGCGTCCTGCCAGTCTGACCATGCAGACCATTTGTAATAACCGTATTCTTTTGAATAGTCCGTATATGTTTGTTTAAATACTTCTGTTTTAAACCAGTTAACCGAATAATCCGAGGAGTGCGTGGATCTGTCCACTTTAAAGGTTCCATCGCCATTATTCTGATAGTGGCAGTTGTTGGCACTTTCAAAAGCTTCCCAAACCGTAGCATTTCCAGCTGAGCCTCCCTGCGGATAAATGTTATCGCCATATGTGCTACTTACGTAACAATTGTACGGCGCTGCACCTTTACTCCAAGGAGCCGCCCAGTGCCAATAGATATACGAATAATGCGCCGTAGCAGAAACCTCACGTTTTGAATCTGTAGCGGTACTACTGCTTAACGCATATGTTTTGTAACTGTTAAATTGACTTGAATTAAATCCGTTCGGACGAACAAAATATGTCCACGTTCCTGAAGTTTTCACTTTCCAAGCGCTCCCACTCTGGGTCCATCCGCTAAGAGACGCCTTATCAGAAGTGGTTGTACTCTTATCAGCATATCTGTATTGTGTTTTTGTTTCAATCTGTGACGATGAACCGCTCGGCTTTGTTGCAGACCATTCATTTGCCGCAAAAACATTCGCGGAAAACAATAAACAGATGAATGCCAACGACGCGGCAAGAAGCAGTTTGTTCGATAATCTGATTGATTGTTTTGTAAGTGTAGCAAGCATAGTTTTGATCCTTTCAAATAGCTATTCCAATAATTGCAAAAATCGATAATCCATCCTTTTTCTGCCTGTTTTAAACTGTTCAAAGTATATTTTGGAATTATTTTCAGGCGTTTTTACCTATTCCGAAATTGACAACGTATCATTAAAACACCTGATATATTGTTTTGCTCTTTCTCTTTTATCCATCAAAAATATCTCTCTTAAACTTCTAACAAGGCAACTTCACTATCATTGAAATTCTATCCAAACCCAAAAATACCTTCCTTCAGAACAATATATAGTGAAATTTTTATAATCACTTCTGCGGCCTGGCACCTGGACAAACCAACCCTTCTCTATCGTCTGTTGACCTCCATCAATAATACGCCCAAGACTTTCTTCTAATTCTTTAACACTCTGAGAATCCATTTCTATAAGTCCATCGACAAAAAAGCCAAAACCCCTCTCTTCCTTTCTAACAGAATTATTCAGCACTTCTGTCAGTTTTGTAATATCCATATAAATTAATTCTTCCAGATCATAATTCAGGCTGCTATATTCATCTATCATAAATGCGATCATAAATGGTGACATACACTGAACCTGCTTTTCCGTAAAAAAACCTTTTCCACTGGTGTCAAAAACATTAAGTATAGTTTTTAAGTCATATAAACTTTCCGCCCCTGTCAACGCAATTGTCCTGTCGGCGATATCTTTGTCCGTCTGCTCGTCAAAAACACAACCACAAAAATAATATCCATTATACGACATAAACCCAGCATTTGCATCGTATGAACTAACAGTAAATGTTTCGTCAGCAGCAACATACTCATCTGAAAAAGCGTAAATATGGATATTGTTGCCTGAATACGAATAGACCAGTTTAATTGAATAACCGTCAGTTTGATAATGGCACTGACTGATCCGATTGTTTTCATCATAACTAAACTGGATTTGATTATTGGATGGATCTGCTGATGTCAAATCGATTTTCACTGCATCTGCAGGCGTATTATAAACAATACCGGTATCATTATTTGTTATCTCATGGCGGTTTGCTTCAACCGTTCGAGTGTCAGTATTGCCGCCTTTTGAATCAGAACTGTTGCACCCAGGCAACAACAGCATAACCATACAGATTGCAACAACAAAAATAGCAATCTTTTTCATTAATTTGGTCTCCTTTCTTCTATTAAAACAGTGTCAAATACTTTTTTATTACATTATCATTCCAAAATATGTAGGAATGTAAATACATCAAATAAAAAAATTAGTTTTTTCCTTCATGCAATCAAATCACCAAGAAGCCGTTATTCTAATAAGCTGAGCTATAGATTTTTTTTGAGAAAATATGCTACTTGGATTGAGGTCAATCTTTGCATCTTCGATTTTGATTTCATAATAGGTAAAGTTGTTGTCAGAGTATTCCATTTGTTCATACAACAGTTCTATAATTGCTTCCTGACCACCGGGAGGCAGCATATTAGAAAAAGATAATCCATAGTTATCAAAAGTAAGTCTTTCATTTTTTGATTTACTATGCTTTGTTGGAAACCAGTAAGCATGGGATTGCCACAAACTGTCATTTGCGTGCCTAATTCCCGCATATGTCCAACAACCGTTACTGCCGTTTTTTTCCCAATATTCATCTGCAACTGTAAAATAATTCCTAACAACTTCTTTTGCAATATTATATAATTTTTGGGGATATACTAAAAAGCAACCTTCAATTCTTTGGACGACAGAATCTTTTCTCAATTTCATCGTGGTAAAACAGTTTTGTTTTTGTGCCAGACTGCAGACAACTCTCTTTTGGTTTACATTTGAATAGCGCCTTGCAAGCTCATTTTTGAGCAAAATAACTTCATCTTGTGAAAAAAGGACTTTATAAACAAACCTTCCATCACATATATTTAGGTATCTGCTTACAAAGTGATTATTCGACCAATTCTGCAAAACACCATAATTAAAACTGCTGTTTTGAAATGCACATATCATTTTAGATATAGCACTTTTATCAAAATATTTAAGTGCAATCCACGGTTCTGGGAATATTGGGTACTTTTTACAAATCTCGTTTGCGCGGCGCCTTAATACTTCATATATATCATTACCGGAAATTGCTTTGATCTGTTTGTCCAAGTATAAGTACTTGAATACATAATCTTGGATTAGTGCATTACTATCTGATGCAGCCCGCTCTCTTTGCTCGCAGTAATCCTTAAAAGAAGAATAAAAAGTACCATAAGCTTCGCTGTTAATGAGATCAGATGGTATATCTGAACTTTTGAGATTATCCCAAATGCATTTCTCTTGCAAATAGGATTCGTTTTTGCACTTGTATTTCGCCAGGAAAGAGATTCTTGTCGCTTCTATACCGGACGCCTTTTTCGCGTATTGACTTGCGCTATAATAATTTTCCTTTTTCAATTCCTCGAGGGCAATTTTTAAGCCAGAATTAGCGATGATTTCATTAATATCACCAGATGATATTTTCCCGTTGACGATTAGGAAATCTTTTTTGTTTTTTTCGATTTCTTTTAAAAGCTCATCAAGTTTAATTGAAGCGACATCAGAATCTATGCTTCCAGCATAAAAAGAAATATACTGCGTTCCACAATACGAGCATTCTACACAGTTATCCTTAATAGTCATAACAGAGCCACAATTAGAACACTTCATTTCCAAATATCTTTCCATTTTCAAAATCCTTTCATGTGCTTTTACTGCACGATATTTTTCGTCGTTTGTAAAATGCTTACGACATTTGTAATTTACAGAAAGCTATATTATGGCAGGGACTCTACTGTTTAACTGTAACATAAACCCAGTCGCACGGCTTTTCATTATAATCATTCGATTCCCAACTGAACGAATAAATGTAGTCGCCAATAATTACTGTCGTTGCATATGTGCCATCAATTTCGAGGAATGTCGGCTTTTCGGCATCTTTAACAACAAATCTTATATCTTCATAAGTCATATTCGCATTTAGCATATTACCAATATCGAAGTTGCAATGAACATATATCCCGATTATCAATTCGTCTCCTTTAATCGAAACAGGATACACAGGCATTACAAAAACAATGCCAATAATGGTACACTCCGGCAGAGGGGCATTGATTGCCTCTTCGGAATAATATTTCAGCCACGGTTTGTCGATGGACGGATAGCCCGTCAGTTTCTTTTCTTGTATGATGTGTTGCTCCTTATTTTTTGAAATTCAAATAAAGTGACAGAATCGTCATAATGATACCTGCGCTTAAAACAAATGCAAACGGCCAAGGAATAGAAGTAAACAAACCGCCAATGCCAATAGATGTTATTATTTCAGCAATAGAAAGGATAATTACAGAGTTCTTTCTTTCAGAAGATTTTTTATCAAGAATTCGGTTTTCATTTTCCAGCATCTTTATTTTAATTTGTGCTTCTTCATATGCATCGGAACTTGTTTTTAGCGTGTTCAACAACATGCTGAATGCTGCATCATTTTCTTTGATTTTTAACGGATCGGTTTTCGGTATTTTTTCTTCCTCAATACCAATGTGCGGTAATGTCGCCGTCACAGACAAATCATGGTATTCCTGCATGGTGTGTTCTCCTTATTCTTTGCTCATTTCTTCCGCCCGGTTTTCAAGCGCGCGGTAGTCGATTTTTCCATTTGGCGTCAAAGGTAATTGTTCAACGACATAATATTCTTTTGGCAAATAGTTTTCGCTTAACTCAGACAGGCATTGTCTTTTGATTTCTTCTATAGCGTCTGTCGAAGTATTATTCAGCACAACAAATGCCACCGGAACTTTTCCGCGACCGTGGTCGGCATCGTCCTTACCGACTACACAACAGGCGGATACACAATCCAGTTTTATGATCGTTTTTTCAATGCCGAACGGGAAAACCTTGATGCCGTCGTGTCGCACGATAATTCGTTTAAGGCGACCGTCAATATACACGCACCCGTTTTGATCCATGTGTCCGAGATCCCCACTATGTAACCATACTTTGCCGTCTTTGTGCTTTTTCAGAACATTGTTGGTTTCGTCTTGATTTTTATAATAGCCCTTCATAACGGTCGGACCGGTCATACAGATTTCTCCGGGTTCTCCATATGGCAATTCGCAATCGTTTTCGTTATCGTAAATACAGAATGTGTTAAACGGAAGCGGGATTCCAACGCTTGCATCTACATTAAATTGCGGTGTATTTGCACAGGCGGCAGATCCGATTTCCGTCATGCCATATCCTTCTAAAACTCCTTGTGAACACCCCCTTGATTTCAAAACCTTGTTTACATCTGCCTTTGCCTTTTGTGTCATGGCATCGCTACCGCTTATCGGACTGACCAAACCAGAAAGGTCAATGTTTTTGGTTAACAATTCTTTATTCTCAAGAAAATTACCCCAGTCCGCCGGTCCCGCAAGGCAGCATGATGCTTTTGTTTTAACGATGTTTTCGGCAAACTTGTCCGGTCTGTATTCCGGCAACAATACCATCTGCATATGTTGAGCAAACGGCAAATGCATGGAACAAAGTGAGTTAAAAGCCAAAAACGGCGGCACTTGATTCATGATCCGTTTGCCATAGTCAAATCGAATTCCGCTGATTCTGACCTGCTCCACCATGGCGTTAAAATTGAGATTCGTCATCATTACGCCTTTGGGAAGTCCAGTCGTACCGCTTGTATGAAAAATACAAGTCACAGCGTTAGGTTTGCCAACAGGAATTTTATGATTTTCATTCTCGGTATAAAAGAAGTTTTGCCACAGAATTGCGTTAGCTGGCGTAGATAATTTGCCTCGCTTTAATTTCATAATTCCTCTCAAAAGAGAAGGCAGCGAATCAAAAGGAGAGGAAACGATCCATTTATTGATTTGCGTTTTATCTGCAATATCAAACGCATTGCTTGCAAATAAATCGCAGATAACGGCGAATCTCGATTCGGATTCGTTCAAATAGTGAATCAGCGTATCGCCTTTAGATCGTAGATCAATCATATCAGCAATAGCGCCAAGTTTATTCAGTGCATAAATGCAGTAGATGTTTTCGGGAATGTTGGGGAGAGCGACCGTTACGATTTCACCTTGTTTGACACCAAGAGCAGAAAAAGCGGCTGCCGTCTTGTCTATGTTGCGAAACAACTCTCTGTATGTGATTTTTCGGCTGAAATAAATGATAGCAATATCATCAAGGTGATCCTTGTTGTTCTCCCACAGATATTCATATATGGTACACTCCGGCAGAGGAGCGTTGATTGCCTCTTCGGAATAGTATTTCAGCCATGGTTTGTCGATGGACGGATAACCCGTCAGTTTCTTTTCTTGCATAATGTATTGCTCCTTATTTTTTGCTCATTTCTTCCGCCAAGGTTTTCAAGTGCGCGGTAGTCGATTTTGCCGAAACAATTATCACAACCCCGCTTTTGCCACAGCTATCTTTTTTACACCGCTATCCAAAAAAGATAGCTTGAATAAATGTTGTTTATCGCATGGAGCGTAATAGTCGCACTTATCATTTTGCAGTCTCAAAAAATCGCGTTTGCCGGTTACGTCGCTGTTCTCAAATTTGTCGTATATCTTTACGGCATCCAAGTGATATTTAGCGCAAAGCAATTCAACGACTTCGGGTATTGAAACAGAAGAATCCTTCTTTAACACGACTTGTCCGACGATAAACGTGACCTCGCTTGTTCTATGCGCAGTTATTTCCCACTCAATCACAGGATCGTTGACATCAAGCGAGTATTCTATATCAAACAGATACTTGATATTGCCCTCGCTGTCTACATACGAATCCGACGCTCTGCCGAGTATGTTGTAAGACCCATCCGGATTTTGAATGGCAATATCGCCGGTAACACCCCATCGAACGCCATTTTCATCATAAAACCAGCGTTTGCTTGTTGCTTTCGGGTCGTTCAAGTAACGGTCAGCCGCAGCGGGACTTGATACCTGCAAAAAACCGCGTTGTCCTTGCGGCACTTCATTTCCTTCTTCATCCAAAATCCGTGCGCGGATACCGGGCATAACCGGATGACCGGTTTCGTTTGTCTTGGTTTCCTCGTCCATAAAGTAACTGCAAATGGTAGAAGAGCCATCCTCCGCCGCACCGCCGCCGATTGAAAAGCGTACTTTGCAACCGTTCATTTTCAGCCATTCGTCAATGAGTTTTACGTTGCTCTTTGTAACGGGCTCACCGCCTGATGAAGGGCGCGTAACTAAGACAAAGGCATCCTTTGCAATAAAGCCCTGCGCTACTCCGGAGAGATAAAAACTCGGCGCGGCAGTAATCCAATTGCACTTGGAGTTCATCACATCTTTGCCAAACGATTCTTTATTATAAATTGGCTGGGGCACCATTGTTTTTCCCCTCGCCATTTGTAAATAACCGCAGAATCGCTCGCCGGTGGCATGGGTAAGTGGGATGACTTGAAATACTCTTTCGCCAACAAAATCCTTTGTTTCAACGCCGATATGTAGTTCAATCAGAGCATTTGCGGACGCTTCTTTATAGACAATACACTTAGGCGCGCCTGTTGTTCCGCTTGTGTAGGAATAGCTGATATCGCGATCTATATCAACCGGGCCTCTGTATAGCGGTTTAAGGCTTTGTCTGCCAAGTTTAAGCAGTTCTTTCATCGGAATGAAATTAACACTTTTAATCTGGGCAACCTTCTCAATACATTCCTTTCGCTTCTTCGGATTGTCGAAAATATCCCTCAGTTTTTTCGGTAAGAAAGACAGATCATCAAATATATGTTTTTTGTCATCCGGCAGATAGTCAAGCAGGCTTGTTACAATGACGTTCTTGATCTGACTTTCTTCTAAATAGTCCACAACTTCTGGAAGATAGGCATCCAAAATAACGAGCGTATCGGATCCTTTTTGCCTAGTATAACGATCAAAATCACTTTTCAAAAACAGATAGTTTACATTATTTGCTATTGAACCGATACAGTTTAAAGCAAACAGAATCATCATATTCTCAATGCTCACGGGGAGGCAAAGCGTTACAACATCATTGTCTGTCAATCCAATGCTTTCAAGTCCACAAACATATTCATTAACTATATCAGGGAGCTCACCATAAGTAATAACCGTGCCATAATAATCAAATGCCGCACCGTCCAAATTCTCTTGATTCCACGACATGATATTTTCAAACACATTGATATTGTAGATTTTTGTTTCGTTTACTGTTCTGATGACTTTTGCCCATTCCGGCAAATGACGTTTTATATCACAAGTCTTTATGCGCTTTTCTAACATTAAAACACCTCAATTATTTATGATTATTCGAACAGTTAACAAAGCCATGGTTTGTCAATGGACGGATAGCCCGTCAGTTTCTTTTCCTGCATGGTGTGCGCTTCTTATTATTTGCTCATTTCTTCCGCCCGGTTTTCAAGTGCGCGGTAGTCGATTTTGCGATTGTTATCCTCATTCTTCAGATATTTCAATTTGATTGCCGGATACTACCAATTTGTGCCCATCAACATCTGCACAAACGATATTGTTGTCTTTGCTAATTGAGTAATATAAACAATCATTTTTCTTCGATTATATCTATCAATTCTTTTTGTCTTTTTTGGAGATGCTTTAGAGTGCTATTTATATGACTTGTAAACTGTTTAGGGAAATTATAACAATAATAGTATTCGTAATAATTTGGTACATTTTCTCTACTTTGATTGTCTAACAATTCCCATCCAACTGCGTAATCAAGAAACGCATTAATAGCATATTCATTTTCTTCCACTTCAAAAATCAAATGACGATTTTTTCTTAATATTTCAACTATCGAATTATCAACGGGTATTTTATAGTTGTTTACAAAATGCACCCATATTTTTTGCTCATCATCAGCCAAGTCGCTTAGTTTATATTGTCTTCTTTTAAAAACTGTATCTCGCCCTAACATTTCAAGGATACGTCTAAAACGTATGTTTTGCTCTTTTAATAGTTGAGATACTGGTCCGTATAACAAAGAAACTTGTTGATCAATAAACTCTTTTTCCCATTTCAATCTTAAAAATGCAAGTTCAAATTCCTTACTACGCTCTTGGGAATCTCTATTTTGCTTATATATAACAAACCAACCTATAATGATTATTATTAAATTGACTAACGATAACACTAACGAGAATATGCTATATAAATCCATTATGTTCACCTTATCTTTTGTTATTGATTTTCTTTTGTCAATATTTAAACCATAGTTTACCTATGAACGGATATTCCACCAGTTTTTTCATGCATGGTGTTTGCTCCTTATTCTTTGCTCGTTTCTCCCGCTTGTTGTTCAAGTGCTCTCCAATCGACTTTACCAACAGCAGTTAGAGGCAATGACTCCTTTATAGAATACGAGAACGGACACGAATAATCGGGTAGGTTTTCTTCGCATAGTTTTTTTAACTCATATAATATCTCCTCAGGATCTTTCTCAGTTTTTTTCAAAACGATATGTGCTTTTGTTACATATTTATATTTTGGGTGAGGATCACTTACAACACAGCACTGAAAAACATTTGGATCTGACAGCTCGCGCAGGATGGCCTCTGCCCGCAGTACCCCATCGCCTCTTTTGCCAGGCATTTCTTGTACCTCACCACAAAATAGGAGTATAATATCCTTAGTTGATAAACCAACAAGCCGCCTTTACCGTGCCGCAGAGGGTTTTTTCCGTCCTCTCCAAAACCCCTCTGGAGCCTTTTAAAAAGCGACTATCCGCCACTTTGTAACATTTTACAAACGATAATAACATTTTGTAAATGTTGTGTCAATTAAATAAACATTTTTTCATAGTCTATTTTTGTTTGTTTTAGGTTATTCTAATAGTGTTATATTTGCCCAAAAAAAGGAGAAAATTGCTATGACACCCGACTTTATCAGAGAAAGAATCACTGCACTGCGTATGAGACTTGGCGTTTCGGAGTATAAGATGAGTTATGACCTCGGTCACAGCCGCGGCTATATCAACAATATTACCTCCGGAAAGACTCTTCCTTCCATGATTGAATTTCTCGGTATATGCGATTATTGCGGCATTACTCCGGCTGAGTTTTTTAATGAAAAAATCTCCGACCCCATTTTGATCAACGAAACCCGTTCTCTTCTTGAACAGCTCCCGGACGGCGATCTATTGTTCATAAATCAGCTGGCTGAGAGGTTCATGGATCACTGACCGCTGCGCTGCATGTTTTTACCCGCTGTTTCTTTTGTCTTTTGTTTCTCTTCTCTCTTTTTCAAAATATGATATAATCTGTTTCAGACGGAATTTTACGCTTTTGCGCTCCGGCTCTTATTTTGCTGTGCCGGAACATTTTTCAAGGAGTTTTTATGGATAAAATCGATTATACCGACCCTCAATGTCCTTTTTGCGTGGATGAATACAAAGACGAGCCCACGATCCACGCCATCGACGTGCGTAATGCCATAAATAAAATAGACGAGTTTCTTGCCAAAAACGATTATGCGGGCGCGGAACGCACCCTGAATTTCTGGATCGGTGAAGCAAAGCTGGGCGGCGATAAGAGGGGTCTTCTTTCGCTGAAAAACGAGCAGATGGGGATGCTGAGAAAGCTTGAAGACCGCGGCAATGAGGCTATGGCCGCCGCAAATGAAGCGCTTGATCTTGTAAAAAAGATCGGCTTTGAAGAAACCGTCACCGCCGCAACGACCTATGTAAACGCCGCTACGGTTTACAAGACTTACGAGCAGCCGGGCCGCGCCATGGAGCTTTTTGAGATGGCCCTGCCCATTTATGAAAGGGAGCTTAGCGACGGCGATATAAAGCTCGGCTCGCTTTACAACAACATGGGGCTTGCTCTTACCGACCTTGACAGATTTGACGAGGCAAAAGCGGCTTATGAAAAAGCGCTGAAAGTCATGGAAAAAGCCGAGTACGGAAAACGCGAGCAGGCCATCACCTACCTGAATATTGCTGACATGCTCTTTGCAAGAGACGGAATGCGCGAAGCGGAGCTTGATATTCTTGAATGCATAGACAAAGCAAAAAATCTGCTCGAAGACCCGGAGCTGCCCCACGACGGGTATCATGCTTTTGTTCTCGAAAAATGCGCTCCGAGTTTTGCTTTTTACGGGTTTGACGGTATCAGCCGTTATTTTGCGCAAAAAGCCGATGAGATTTATTCAAAACAATAATTGATATCTGATTTTCGATCTGTTAGGGGTTTTTATGAAAGGACTTGAGCTTGCGAGAGCTTTTTATGACGAATACGGCGCCCCCATGCTGGAAGAGCGTTTCCCTGAGCTGGCGCCCTATATCTGCGCCGGTCTTGTCGGTAGCGGCTCTGAATGCTACGGCTATGACGACGAAGTCTCGCGCGACCACGATTTTGAGCCGGGTTTTTGTCTGTTTATCCCTGATGAAAATATAACCGGAGAAGACGGAAATCCTCTCATCGATTCCCGCGCCGAATTCCGGCTTTCCAGAGCTTATGCTTCTCTTCCGAAAGAATATCTCGGTTTCGGACGAAACCTCATAAATCCCGTCGGAGGCAGCAGACACGGCGTTATCAGGATGGGGGATTTTTGGAAAAAGGCCGTCGGCGCGCCTGACGGTGTGCTTGATGTGCGCTCATGGCTGTCTCTTCCGGAATACGCTCTTGCAGAAGCAATAAACGGTGAGATATTCCGCGACGACCTGGGAATGTTTTCAGCTATCCGTCGCGGATTGCGCCGATACCCCGAAGATATCCGAAAGAAAAAAATCGCCGGATATCTGCTCATTATGGAGCAATCCGGCGAATATAATTATCCGCGCACCCTTTCGCACGGTGAAACCGGCGCGGCGCAGCTGGCTGTATATGAATTTGTCAAAGCTTCAATGCACGTGGCCTTTTTGCTCGGCGGCGAATATATGCCTTATTACAAATGGGCTTTTCGTGCGCTCAAAGACACAAAAGTCCTTCCGGCGCTCGCGAAGCCTCTTGAAGAGCTGCTCTCCACACCGAATGACGAATCGTCTGTCCGCGAAAAAAAAGATCTTATCAGTCACGTTTCTTCAGTTGTCGCAAAAACGATCCTGCTCTGCGGTATTGCGGATATTGAAACCGATAATCTCGAGCGGCTCGCCTACGCGGTAAATGACCGGGTAAAAGACCCGACTCTGCGTACCATGAATATCCTCGCCGGAGTCGAGTAATATCAGTATCTCATATACTCATTTCCGTCCAGATCCTTCCAGACAAAAACTCCGTCTTCAAGGAGTATATACCCTCTCTTCGTCCCCTCCTTCGGCAAAGAAACGGAGCCGGGATTTATATACGTATATCCCTCATGCCGCCTGCAGCATGCCACGTGAGTATGTCCGTGAAGCAGCACGTCCACAGCGTCCATTGCCGGCAGCTGCGACTCGTTGTACAAATGGCCGTGCGTAACAAACATCATCAAATGTCCGCTCTTCAGGAGCATATAATCGGCCTGTATCGGAAATTCCAGGACCATCTGATCCACTTCCGCGTCGCAGTTTCCGCGCACCGCATAGATTTTGTCCTTATAGGGATTGAGCAGCTGAGCCACTGTTTTTGTATCATAGCCTCCCGGCAGCTCGTTTCTCGGGCCGTGATACAACAGATCCCCGAGCAGGATCATATGATCCGCGTCTTCCCTTTCAAACGCGTCGAGCATTTTTTGGCAATAAAGCGCCGATCCGTGTATGTCCGAAGCTATCAAATATTTTTCCGCCATAGGTTCTCCTCTTGTTTTAAAAATCTTACTTTTTCATTATACGCATTGCGTTCAAAACTGCAAGAAGAGCCACGCCCGTATCTCCGAAAACCGCCATCCACATATTGGCGATCCCCGCTGCTCCGAGGATCAAAAGCACCGCTTTTACCACGAGCGCGAAAATGATATTTTGTATCGCTATTTTCTTTGTTTCCTGAGCAAGTATCTTTGCCTGCGCAAGCTTTGCCGGATCGTCCGTCATTATTACTACGTCTGCCGCTTCTATGGCGGCGTCCGCTCCAAGGCCGCCCATGGCGATCCCCACGTCCGCTCTCGCTATCACAGGCGCGTCGTTTATTCCGTCGCCCACAAACGCGGTTTTCTCTCCTTTTGCCATGGTTTTTTCTATTTCTTCCAGCTTTGACAGCTTTTCATCCGGCATCAGTCCTGCATAGCACTCGGATATGCCAAGATCGCCCGCTACTTTTTTGGCAGTCTCTTTATCATCTCCGGTAAGCATGACCATGCGCTTTACGCCAAGCTTTCTTAGCTGCTCTATCGCCTGACGGCTTTCGCTCTTTATTTCATCTTCGATCGTGATGCAGCCGGCATACTTTCCATCTATCGCCACGTAAACTCTCGCCGCCGCCATATCGTCTGCATTTACCTGGACGCCGCGCTTTGCAAGAAAACCCGCTTTTCCGGTCAGTATCTCTTTTCCGTCAAGAACGGCGCATACTCCCCCTCCGGGTTCTTCTTTGTTGCCTTCAGATCTGAAGTCAGCATCGCCGTATGCGGCGAGTATCGATCTTGCGATCGGATGTGTGGAAAAACGCTCCGCTTCGGCTGCAGCCCGCAGTATCTCCTTTTCCGAAAAACCTTCCTCTGCTATGACCCGGCTGACCGCAAAAACGCCCTTTGTCAGCGTTCCCGTTTTATCAAAAACAACGGTCGTAACTTCGCCCAGCGCCTCGAGATAATTGCCGCCCTTTACAAGAATGCCTTTTTTTGAGGCCGCGCCGAGCCCGCCGAAAAACGTAAGCGGAATGGATATTACCAGCGCGCACGGACACGAAATGATCAGCGAGATAAACGCTCTGTGGATCCACGTCGTCCAATCACCTTCAAAAAATACCGGGGGTATCACGGCTATAAGCACTGCCAAAAGAACCACGGCCGGCGTATAATATCTCGCAAATTTCGTAATAAATCTTTCTGACGGGGCTTTTCTTGCGGACGCGTTTTCCACCATATCGATGATTTTTGACGCGGTGGACTCCCCGAAAGTCTTTTCTGTCTTTATATATATGACTCCGCTTTCGTTTATGCTTCCGGACAGAGCCATCTCCCCCGGCGATACGCGCTTTGGAACCGACTCGCCGGTCAGCGCGCTCATATCCAGCAAAGACTCGCCCTCTGTTATGATCCCGTCCAGCGGGACTCTTTCGCCCGGTCTTACCGCTATGATCTTTCCGACCTCGACGCTTTTTGCTGAAACGGCGGTTATTTCTCCATTTTCGTACAGGTTTGCCTGATCGGGGCGGATATCAAGAAGCGCGGAAATCGACCTGCGCGAGCGATCTACTGCCCGATCCTGCAAAAACTCTCCGAGCTGATAAAGCAGCATGACCGCGACGGCCTCGGGATATTCGCGTATGATAAACGCGCCTATCGTCGATACGCTCATAAGAAAATGCTCGTCAAAAATCCTGCCCCGTGCGATATTTTTGATCGCCGTCAGCACCACGTCATATCCGAGGATCAGGTATGCAACTATATAAAGAGGAAGGCTGAGAATATGATTTTTAAAAAGCGCAGAAAAAAGGATCGCTCCCAGATACAGCGCAGCTCCCAGGATCAGGCGCGTTATCAACGTCCTTTCGCTGCCCTCTTCTTCGCCCTCACAACCGCAGCAGCCGGCTCCGTGGCCATGCTCATGGCAGCATCCGCCCTCCGGCTTTTCGGCCTCGTCCTCTATGTGCGCGGAGCAATGCGGGCAATCATGTTCTTTTAACAATTCTTCTTTCATCTTATCCCCCAACTTTTTTAATTTTTTCAGTATGTCCTTGCTTTACTCAAAAAGATGTTCAAAACCCATATCCAATATCAGTCTTACGTGTTCGTCGGCAAGCGAGTAAAAGACCTGCTGTCCGTCTCTGCGGAATTTTACAAGCTTTGCAAGCCGAAGCTGGCTGAGCTGATGCGAAACGGCGGATTTTGTGACGCCGAGAAGCTGCGCCAGGTCGCAGACGCACATCTCGCTCTGCTCAAGAGCGTGCATGATCCGTACTCTTGTTCCGTCGCCAAAGAGCCGCAGCAGCGCGGCAAGCTCGGTATACAATTCCTCCGCGTACATTTCCTCGCGGACTCTTTT
>DFFO01000039.1:14176-32138 GCA_002369255.1 Lachnospiraceae bacterium UBA3774 | reverse complement strand
CTTTTTACGACATCTTCATTTACCTGTTCATTTTCTTTTGTTTTTTTCATGATAAGCTCCTTGCCGCCATAAACGTCCGTAAACAGTTGAACACTTGTTCAACTGTTTGAATTATACTCTGTCGCTCTTAAAAAAACAACCCCTTTGCGCTTGTTTTATGCAACAAACGCAAAGGGGTGATCTGCTTTTCCGGCAGGAAAGAGCATGTGGGCTCTCTTCCCGCATTTTTATTTGATCTTCGAAATGTCGTAAGGCGTGGTCTGATATACAAAATAATTCAGCCAGTTTGCAAACAGCAGGTTTGCATGCGAGCGCCACGAGACTATCGGTTCTTTCGTATCGTCGTTATTCGGGAAATAGTTCTTTGGTACATCTATTTCAAGCCCAGCCGCTTTATCGCGTTCATACTCTTTTTTCAGGGTATCGGCGTCATATTCGGAGTGACCCGTCACAAATATCTGTCTTCCGTCCTGCGTGGACATGATATAGGGTCCAAGCTCGTCGGACGAGGCGATGATCTTGATCTCGGGGATCTTTTCCACATCCTTCCGGTACACCGTGGTATGTCTTGACTGCGGAACCATAAATACATCGTCAAATCCGCGGCAAAGTATAGAACTCCTGCGCTCGACCTTATGAGGGAAAATGCCGAAAAACTTCTTTTCGGTTCTGTGCTTCTGAAGACCGAAGAAGTGATACATCGCGGCCTGCGCTGCCCAGCATATAAAAAACGTGCTGTGAACGTGCTCGGTGGACCAGTCCATGATTTCGCACAGTTCTTTCCAGTAATCCACCTCTTCAAATTCATACTGT
Organism: Lachnospiraceae bacterium UBA3774; assembly: GCA_002369255.1. Lineage (GTDB taxonomy): Bacteria > Bacillota > Clostridia > Lachnospirales > Lachnospiraceae > UBA3774. Next base: position 31,325 of record DFFO01000039.1, on the reverse strand, counting down.
TCTACGGGCGCGCCGGTAATAATCATGCCGTCAAACGACCTGTCCCTGATCTCGTCAAAGGTTTTGTAAAAACGGTTAAGGTGCTCGACCGGCGTGTTTTTTGACCGGTGCGAAGCCATTGTCAAAAACTCGGGATTTACCTGCAGAGGCGTATTTCCGAGCAGCCGCAGCAACTGCGTCTCGGTCGCGATTTTTGTAGGCATAAGGTTGAGTATCAGTATTTCCAGCGGACGGATATCCTGAGCCGAGGCTCTTACCTCGTCCATTACAAAGATATTTTCGCTTTCTATGACCGCCCTTGCGGGAAGATCCGCATCAATCCTTATAGGCATGACCGTTTCCTTTCAAGTCAAAAATAATCAGATTCTGTTTAACGCCTGCTCAAGATCTTCAATCAGATCCTGCACGTTTTCGATACCGCAGGAAAGTCTGACAAGATCGGGAGTGATTCCGCAGGCGGCAAGTTCCTCGTCATTCATCTGCCTGTGCGTCGCATTCGCGGGATGCAGACAGCAGCTTCTTGCGTCCGCAACGTGAGTTTCGATCGCGATCAGCTTCAGACTCTTCATAAACTTCTCCGCAGCGGCTCTTCCGCCCTTTACTCCGAAGCTGACGACTCCGCAGCCGCCGTTCGGAAGATACTTCCTGGCTCTTTCATAATATTTATCGCCCGGCAGTCCGCTGTAGTTTACCCATGATACTTTGTCGCTCTGCTGCAAATACTCGGCCACCGCCTGACCGTTTTCGCAATGTCTCTTCATGCGCACGTGCAGACTTTCAAGCCCGAGATTTAAGTAAAACGCATTCTGAGGAGACTGGATCGATCCGAAATCTCTCATGAGCTGGGCAGTGCATTTTGTGATAAATGCGCCTTCCTTGCCAAACTTCGTCGCATAAGTGATGCCGTGATAGCTCTCGTCCGGGGTACAAAGTCCGGGGAACTTGTCTGCATGCGCCATCCAGTCAAACCGTCCGGCGTCGATGATCGCGCCTCCGACGCTCGCCCCGTGTCCGTCTATATATTTTGTCGTAGAGTGGGTAACGATGTCCGCTCCCCATTCTATCGGGCGGCAGTTCACCGGGGTCGCAAATGTGTTGTCGATAATAAAAGGCACTCCGTGAGCGTGCGCGGTTTTTGCAAACATTTCTATATCCAGCACGCAAAGCGCGGGGTTTGCGATAGTTTCGCCAAACACGGCCTTGGTATTGGGTCTGAAAGCCGCGTCAAGTTCTTCCTGCGTGCAGTCGGGGCTGACAAACGTAAAATCAATGCCCATCTTTTTCATGGTAACGGCAAAGAGATTGTAAGTGCCGCCGTAAATAGCCGAGCACGCGACCACGTGATCGCCGCAGTTAGCTATATTAAAGACCGCGAAAAAGTTTGCCGCCTGTCCGGAAGACGTCAGCATGGCCGCGGTTCCGCCCTCCATGTCGCAAAGTTTTGCCGCAACCATGTCATTGGTCGGATTTTGGAGACGGGTATAAAAATAGCCCGAAGCTTCCAGGTCGAAAAGCTTTCCCATATCCTCGCTCGTATCATACTTAAAAGTAGTGCTCTGGATGATCGGAATCTGTCTGGGCTCGCCGTTTTTCGGCGTATAACCGCTTTGTACGCATTTTGTTTCAATTCTCGCCATGCATTTTTACCTCTTTTTTATAAAAATATTTATAAGATATGCGGTGCTTTTGTCCGCGAACCGCATCTTTTTTATTTCTCAAGCCCCAGCAGCTTTGCCACGTCCTCGCGCATTTTGTATTTTAATACTTTGCCCGCCGCGTTCAGAGGGAAGCTGTCAACAAAGATAATATACCTGGGAACCTTGTGCGACGCAAGGTTTTTCATTCCGAAGCTGCGAAGTTCTTCTTCCGTTGCGCTTGCTCCTTCTTTCAAAATAACGCACGCCGCGGCCTCTTCTCCGTATTTTTCATCCGGCACCGCCACTACCTGAACGTCGCTCACTGCCGGGTGCGTGTAATAAAATTCTTCTATTTCCTTCGGATATATATTTTCGCCGCCGCGTATGATCATGTCCTTGAGCCGCCCCGTGATCAGGTACGTCCCGTCCGCAAGCCGCCTTGCGAGGTCTCCGCTGTGAAGCCAGCCGTCCGCGTCCACAGCCTCCTTTGTGGCGCGGGACATCTTGTAATAACCCTTCATGATATTGTAGCCGCGCGAGCAAAACTCACCGTCGACTCCGTCGGGAAGTTCCTCTCCGGTCTCGGGATCCACCACTTTACATTCCACGTGAGGGAAGGCATAGCCGACCGTTTCCGTGCGAAGCGCAAGATCGTCAGTCCATGCCGACATAGTAGAGCCCGGCGAGCTCTCGGTCTGCCCATAGACGCTGACTATTCCTGTCATATTCATTTCGTCGGGTCTGGCAGCGCGTTTCATAAGATCCGGAGGGCAGCCGGCGCCTGCCATAATGCCGGTTCGCATATAGGAAAAATCCGTACTGCGGTAGTCCGGGTGATTGAACATCGCGATAAACATCGTAGGTACGCCGTTAAAACAGGTAATGCGTTCCTGGTTTATACACGAAAGCGCCGCCTTTGCCGAAAAATACGGCAGCGGGCACATGGTGGCTCCGTGCGTTACCGAAGCAGTCATGGAAAGAACCATGCCAAAGCAGTGGAACATCGGAACCTGTATCATCATCCTGTCCGCGGTGGAAAGTCCCATGCGGTCTCCGATACATTTTCCGTTGTTGACTACGTTGTAATGGGTAAGCATTACGCCCTTCGGAAAACCGGTAGTTCCGGACGTATATTGCATATTTGCCACGTCCGACGGATGGACCGCCTTTGCATAGCTGAGTATCTGATTCAACGGAACAAGATTTTTGCGCTCCATCGCCTGCTTGAAATTCAGGCAGCCGGGCATATCAAAATCCACCGTGATAACGTTCCGAAGGAACGGCAGCCTTTTGCAGTGCAGCGCTTTTCCGGGCGTCGATCCCGCTATTTCCGGGCAAAGGGTGTTTATACTTTCCCTGTAATTTGAATCCTTTGAGGATTCTATCATTATCAGGGTATGCGTGTCAGACTGCTTGAGCAGATATTCGATCTCATGTATCTTATATGCGGTATTTACGGTAACAAGAACGGCGCCGATCTTCGTGGTCGCCCAAAAGGCTATATACCACTCGGGAATATTGGTCGCCCAGACGGAAACCTTGTATCCGGGACGGACTCCGAGCGAAACAAGCGCTCTTGCAAAATCATCCACGTCCCTGCGAAATTCCTCGTAGGTGCGCGTATAATCCAGCGTGGTATAACGGAAAGCGTACTGATCGGGGAATTCTTCCACAAGTCTGTCCAGCACTTCCGAAAAAGTGAGATTTACCAGCTCGTCTTTTTTCCAGATATATTCTCCCGTGCCGTCGTGATTTTTGTACAGGCTTTTTTTCCGTTCCCTGTGAATATATTTTTCCATATATGAAACGAAATAAGGAAAAATGACCTGCGGATCGCGCAGCTCCGGCATCCACTCCGGCTTCCATTCCATTGAGATAAAGCCGTCATAATCAACCGATGAGAGCGCTCTCATCATATCTTCCATCGGAAGCTCGCCCTCGCCCACCGGCGCATAGTTTCCTTTTCCGTCCGTATCTCTTACGTGAACGTGCTTGATATAAGCGCCAAGATGCTCGATAGTCTCTCCCGGATCTTCGCCGCAGTCCGCAAACGGGTGATACATATCCCAAAGCGCCGCAACGCTGTCGCTTGCAAAGCTTTCCAGAAGATGGCGAAGTCTGGCGGTATCGGAAAAGATACCCGCGGTTCTGATCAGGATCGTAACGTTTCTTTTTTCCGCATAGGGGATGAGCGCGGCAAGCCTCTGCTCCATCAGCGCCTCATCGTCATGAAATGCGCGCACGCTGACAAATGGCGCTTCAACGTCCGACGCAAGATCTATCATTTTCTTTATAATGTCAGTTTCATTTGAGCTGCCGGCGATATCGACGGAACTGTCAATACACGGAACGGAAATACGCTTGTTTTTCAGTCCTCTTACCGTGGCTGATATATTATGTTTTGAAAAAGGCCCGTCGTTTTCTGTAAGCTCCGGATGCTGCATGGTATTGTACAGCTCCACGCCCTGAAATCTCATTTCCTGCGCAAGTTCTATGAGCTTTGTCCATGAAATATCCGACCAACCTCTCCACGAAAGAGACAGCTTCATTCGTTATTCTCCTCATAAACTATCTTGTTGAGCGCATTGATGTAAGCCTTTATGCCAGAGCCTACGATATCCGTGGAAGTGCCTCTGCCGGAGTAGATCTTTCCTCCGTGACGAAGCTTGACTATCGTCTGACCCATCGCCTCGTGACCCTCTGAGATCGCCTGTATCTGGAAATCGTCCAGCTCATAGTGGCAGCCCGTGATCTTTTCGATAGCCAGAAAAGCCGCGTCTATAGGACCGTCGCCAAGCGAGAGCCCGTCAAATATTTCCTCGCCCTTTTTCATTTTTACGTGAGCCAGGATATCCACCGCGTTTCCGGTGGTAACTATATAATTTTCCAAAACGTAGGTCTCCGGGACCTGCATAGCCTCTGCGGCAATGATAATATCAAGTTCTTTGCTGTCGATCTCGTTTTTCTTTCCGACTACCTTTTTAAACGAGTTCCAGACCTTCATAGTGTCGCTCTCGCCAAGGTCGTACCCCAGCGCTTCAATTCCTTTTACAAGCACGTCAAGGTCGTCTTTGTCGGAAAAAGTCATATCCGTATGCTCTCTCACGCCGTCTTCAAACGGAGAGCGGTTGCCCTTGGAATCCTCGCAGATAGTCTTTATTTCTGAAAGAAGCTTTTTCATCTCGGCTCTTCTGAGAGAACAGGTCGCGCCTATCGTGTCTGCTTTTTCCGTAAGAAGCTTTGATATGGCGTCGAGCGATACGCGGTTTACGTCCAGCGCGGAAGCTTTTATTTCGTCCGCTCCGGCCTCGATAGCTGCCACGGCGCAAGCCTGTGCAAGATCAAGCTCATTTGAACATCCGACTCCGAGTCCTATGTCTTCAAGCTGCGGAATATCTTTTATGAGTACCGTAATAAAGGATTTTAATTCTTCCGGGAGCATACGGCCCGCCGAGTCATATACAGTCACGATATCGGCTCCGGCCTCGATGGCCACCGTAATGATCTTTTTCAGAAAACCGTAGTCGGCTCTTGTCGCGTCGTTTGCCACAAACTCAACGTTTTTGCAAAGAGTTTTAGCATAACGGACGCACTCTGAGACTGAGTCTATCAGCGCGTCGCCTTTTTTGTGATATACGTATTCCATACGGGATGGACTGACGGGAGCCACTATCTGAAGCCTCGGATGCACGGCGTCCTTTACCGCCTGCCACGTTGCCTCTACGGACTCCGGCGTAAGCCCGGCGGAAACCGCGAGAGAACTGTTTTTCAGTTCTTTCGCAATAGTCTTTATAAGGAGGCTGTCTGCTTTTGCGTCTTTTATCTTTTCTATCTCGATCGCCGACACGCCGAGCCTGTCAAGACGCCTCGCAATTTCAAGCTTTTCCTTGAAGGTGAGGTCTCCTTCCGTTCCTCTTGTATATTTTTTTATGGTGATATCACTGATAAATATCTCTCTCATACAAACTCCCCGCAGCTTTTTGCGGCTGCCGCTGTTTAAAAATCCCTGCCCGATAAAAGCGCCTTGCGATTTATTTCGAGCATGTCCGCATGTCTTGCGGAAATACATTTTCCGAGCGCTTTTTCTATGGACTCTTCGTTCCACTCTTTTGCGTCGGCGATGATCTTTCCCGCGATGATCATATTTGCAAGACCGTCCATACCGTTTTCTCCGGCGAGCTTTGTCGCAGGTATATAAACGCCTTCTATATCGGTCCTTTCAAGCTTTCTTTCTATCAAAGAGGAATCTACGTAAACTTTTCCTCCCGGAACCACGCTGCCCTCGTATCTGTCAAGTGAAGGCAGGTTCATGGCTATCAGAACGTCCGGTTCAAGAACTATCGGCGCGCCTATAGGCTCGTCGCTGATGATGACGCTGCAGCTTGCCGTGCCGCCGCGCATTTCAGGTCCGTATGAAGGCAGCCAGCTTACGTTTTTGCCCTCGATCAGCCCTTTGTATGCAAGAAGCTTTCCGGAAAAGAGGATTCCCTGTCCGCCGAAGCCCGCGAAAAGATAATGCGTAGTCATTTTTTATTCTCCTTTCTGCGCGCTGCGATCCTTGTATACTCCGAGAGGATAATAAGGGATCATTGCGTCGTCGATCCATTTGAGCGCTTTTTCCGGAGTCATTCCCCAGTTTGTGGGGCACGATGAAATGACTTCGATAAGTGAAAAGCCCTTGCCGTTTATCTGATTTTCAAAAGCTTTTTTGATGGCTTTTTTTGCCGCCCTGATATGAGGCACGGAGTTGACCGCGACTCTTTCAAGGTATTCCGGTCCTTCAAGCTGAGCGAGCATTTCGCATACCTTTACCGGATATCCGCAATGCTTTACGTCTCTTCCGTAAGGAGAAGTCTGGGTAATCTGGCCGGGAAGCGACGTAGGCGCCATCTGTCCGCCTGTCATGCCGTAGATGGCATTGTTTATAAATATGATCGTAATGTTTTCATTTCTGGCGGCGGAATGAACCGTTTCCGCCATACCGATGGAAGCAAGGTCTCCGTCGCCCTGATACGTAAAGACAATGTTGTTTTCCGGATCCGCACGCTTTACGCCGGTAGCTACCGCCGGGGCGCGGCCGTGAGCGGCCTCGATCATATCGCAGTTGAAGTAATCATAAGCCATGACCGAACAGCCTACCGGGGCTATGCCTATGGTGCGGCCTTCTATGCCGAGCTCGTCTATCGCTTCTGCAACAAGCCTGTGAACTATGCCATGGGTGCAGCCGGGGCAGTAATGAAAAGGTATGTCCGCAAGTGATTTGGGTTTGTCAAATACTACCATCAGTTTTTACCTCCTTTTGCCGCATTTCTGATAGCGTCAAGAACCTCTGCGGGGCTGGGGATCATTCCTCCCACGCGGTTGCAGAGAGTGACGGGAACCTTGCAGCCCGTGGCAAGCTTTACGTCCTCGATCATCTGTCCCATACTGAGCTCTACGCTGATGAACTGTTTTGCTGTTTTTGCGGCCTTCGCAAAAGGCTCATCGGGGAAGGGCCATACCGTAACGGGTCTTATCAGGCCGACCTTTATGCCTTCCTTTCTTGCCGCGACTACAGCGTTTTTGCTGACTCTTGCGGCTATTCCGAAGGCTGCCACCACGATCTCGGCGTCATCCATCATATATTCTTCGTATAAAGCTTCGTTTTTCTTTATTGTTTCGTATTTTTCAAATCTTTCAAAATTCGTGCGTTCAAGCTCGTCGGGCTTTAAGTACAGCGAATTTACCACGTTGTGGCTTCTCTTCATCTGAGTGCCGGTGGTCGCCCAGGGTTTTTGGGGAGCGGCTTTTACCTCAAAATCAAACGATACCGGTTCCATCATCTGCCCTATCGTTCCGTCCGCAAGGATCATGACCGGCATACGGTATTTGTCCGCAAGATCAAATGCTTTTACGGTAAGCTCAGCCATTTCCTGAACGGAATCCGGCGTCAGCACTATCATATGATAATCGCCGTGGCCGCCGCCTCTGGTGGCCTGGAAATAATCCGACTGGCTGGGCTGGATACCGCCAAGTCCCGGGCCGCCGCGCTGTGCGTTTACTATTACGGCAGGAAGATCAGAGCCTGCAATATATGATATTCCTTCGCTCTTTAAGGATATTCCCGGGCTGGAGCTGGAAGTCATGACTCTCTTTCCGGCAGCCGAGGCGCCATAGACCATGCTGATGGCCGCAAGCTCGCTTTCAGCCTGCAGGAAGGTGCCTCCGATCTTGGGCATTCTTTTTGCCATATACGCGGCAATCTCCGTCTGAGGAGTGATCGGATATCCGAAGTAATGACGGCAGCCCGCTATGATAGCCGCCTCAGCTATAGCTTCATTTCCCTTCATCAGTACTTTTTCTGCCATATCATTACCTACCTTTCCACTTTTATGATACAGTCAGGACATATGATCGCGCAGCTTGCGCAGCCTATACAGGCCTCCTGATCTGTTATTTCCGCGGGATGATGACCTTTTTTGTTTATCTTTTCCGGCGAAAGCGCGAGAATGTTTTTGGGACACGCGGATACGCACAGTCCGCAGCCCTTGCAGTAATCTACCTTAAACGTTACTTTTGCCATTATAACCTCCTTTTATACCGGTCTTTTCTGAAGCCGCATCGGAAATATTTCGCAGGGCGCGTCAGTGATCTGCCCCGCAAGCGTTTCCGATACTGCCAGAGCGCGCAGCGGAAGCTTGCATAGCCGCGAGACTTCGTCCGCAAAACCGTATGATGATCTTATCACCTGCGCAGTGGTCTCCGCTCCGAGATTGGAACAATTGATTATTCCGGTAAACGGAAGCCTGCATGCGTCTTCTATTTCTTTTTTTACTTCCAAAATGCTCTCTGCGTCGGGAGTCAGCGGGCGGAACCTGTTGATGACCAGATACATGTCATAGTCCGCTTCCTGTCTGATCCTGTCGGATATCCTGCCAAGTGCCAGCGCGCCTCTCTCGTCGCCTCCGACGTCGATGACCGCCGTCATTTCCTTATCGTCCACTATGGAATACATTTCCTGCGGCATGGCCGGAGCGTCTATATTTGTATTTGCATACTCCGAGCAGATCAGATAAACGCCGAGCGCCTCAAGCTCGCTGCGGCTGTCCGCGGAGCGAAAATACGGATTTACTATATCCAGATCCGCGAGCGCCGTCTTTTTTTTCAGGTTCATACCTGCAAGCCGGGCAGCCATATTTACTGCGATATTCGTCTTTCCGCTGCCATAGTGTCCCGAAAGCAGCGTTATTCTTTTATAATTCATATTTTTAAAGCAGAGACCTCTGGATCTTGCCCGTAACGGTCTTTGGAAGCTCGTCTCTGAAAACAATAATCCTCGGGTACTTGTACGGGGCGGTATTTGCCTTGACATAGCTCTGAATCTCTTTTTTGAGCTCTTCCGTGGGCTTCGTACCTTTTGTAAGTACTATGCTCGCCTTTACCACCTGTCCTCTTACCTCATCGGGCGCGGCGCTTACCCCGCATTCAAGAACGTAAGGCAGCTCCATAATGACGTTTTCTATTTCAAACGGGCCTATGCGGTAGCCGGATGACTTGATAACATCGTCCACGCGTCCCACGTACCAGTAAAATCCGCTCTCATCCACCCATGCCACGTCTCCGGTATGATACCAGCCGTCGTGCATGGCTTTTTCCGTTTCCTCCGGATTATTGTAATATCCCGTAGTCAGACCGCAGGGCAGGCCGTCTTTGATATTTATGCAGATCTCGCCGTTTTCACCGGGTTTTACGGGATTTCCGTCAGCGTCCAAAAGCGCAACGTCGTAGATGGGCGCCGGTTTTCCCATGGAACCTATCTTGTGGGGAGCGCCGACCATGTTTCCTATGATCATCGTGCTTTCCGACTGCCCGAAGCCCTCGTGTATCTGCAGTCCCGTCGCTTTTTCAAACTGACGGTAAACTTCGGGATTGAGCGCTTCTCCAGCCGTTGACATGTGTTTTACGGAAGAAAAGTCATACTTTCCGATGTCTTCCCTTATCATCATGCGCAGCATTGTAGGCGGCGCGCAAAAAGTAGTGATATGATATTTCGCAAACATCGGGAGTATTTTTTCCGAGTCAAACCTGTCAAAATCGTAAACAAAGGTCGCTGCCTCGCAAAGCCACTGTCCGTAAAGCTTGCCCCACATTGCCTTTGCCCAGCCGGTATCCGAGATGGTAAAATGCAGTCCTTCCGGATCGACGTTGTGCCAGTACCGCGCCGTATGGAAATGTCCGAGCGCATATTTGTAGCTGTGCATGGCGATCTTGGGATATCCGGACGTTCCCGACGTAAAGAACATCAGCATGGTATCGTCGCCGCCGGGTGAAAGCTCCGTGCGCTTAAAGTGGGAGCTGTATGCGGTATATTCTTCGTCAAAGCTTCTCCAGCCTTCACGCTCGCCGTTTACTATCATTTTTATCAGCGGTTTGTCATATTTTGCCGCCGCAAGCTCCGCCTGGTGCGCCGTATCGCCGTCAGCAGTACAGATGATGGCGGAAACTCCGGCCGTTTCAAAGCGGTAGGTAAAGTCATGTTCAAGAAGCTGACAGGTAGCCGGGATGGCTATCGCGCCGAGTTTGTTTAAGCCCAGCATCGCAAACCAGAATTGATAATGGCGTTTTAATACCAGCATTACGCGATCGCCCTTGTGTATGCCGAGGGATTTGAAGTAATTCGCGCACTGAGAGCTGCCGCGCTTCATGTCACGGAAGGTAAAACGGCGGTCGTTGCCGTCTCTGTCCACGTAAAGCATGGCGAGCTTGTCCGGTTTTGTCTTTGCCAGCTCACCGACTATATCATAAGCAAAATTGAAGTTTTCGGTATTTTTAAACGTAATGGAAGTAGGCGTGCCGTTCTCATTCTCCTCTACGTCGATGAAATTGCGGTACAGACGCGGTTTTTCGTCCACGATGTGAACGGATTTGTCTTCCACCGCGGGAGCGTCCACAAGCTCGGGGATCGGCTCGCCGCTGGGGTTGAGCACTATCGCATAGAAAATGCAGTCGCGGCCGTTTGTGGCTATCATGCCGTGAGGCGTGCTTGAATCGTAATAAACGCTGTCGCCCGGGCCCAGGATTTCCTTGTGATCGCCTATCTGAACCAAAAGATGGCCTTCTATTACGATATCGCACTCCTGCCCCTCGTGGCTCGTGACCTCGATAGGTCTGTTTTCCGCGTCCGGATCATAGATGCTTTTTACATAAAGCGGTTCGGCTATTCTGTTTTGGAAGGCATAGGCAAGATTGTAATAGGTCATGCCATGCGCCTGAGATATCTTTTGTCCCGCGCCTGTCCTTGTGACAGTATATGACAAAAGCTTCGGGCTTGCGCCCTCGATGATGTCGGTGACGTTGACTTTAAATGCGTTCGCACAGCGATATATAAAGGTAAAGTTCAGATCGCTCTTTCCCTCTTCGCACTCCGCATATTCCTCAGGGGTGGTATCGGTCTTTTTTGCCATCTCCTCTACGGAAATATCGAGCAGCTCGCGCAGGTCTTTTATACGCTGCGCCATCTCCTTTATCTTGCCGTCTAATTCTTCCATTTTTTCCATGATAAACTTTCCCTATTTTTGGCTTTAAAAGCCTTTTTTCGGCATTGCGCTTAAAAGATTATCATAACATATTTCTAATTATTTTACCACTTATTGTTTTGGGCAGTTCGTCCCTGAATTCCACTATTCTCGGGTATTTGTAGGGAGCGGTGTTTGTCTTTACATAGTTCTGGATCTCTTTTTTCAGTTCCTCGGAAGCCTCCGTGCCTTTTACCAGGACTATCGTCGCCTTTATGACCTGTCCTCTGATGGGGTCTGGCGCGGGCGAAACGCCGCACTCAAGGACGTAGGGCAGCTCCATGATGACGTTTTCTATTTCAAACGGTCCTATGCGGTAGCCCGAAGATTTGATGACGTCATCGGTTCTTCCCACGTACCAGAAGTAGCCGTCTTCATCCCGCCAGGCCACGTCTCTGGTATGGTACCAGCCGTCGTGCATAACGGCTTTTGTGGATTCCTCGTCGTTGTAATAGCCGTCAAACAGGCCGCAGGGGATCTTGTCGGATATTTTTATTACGATCTCTCCGTTTTCACCTGCCGATACGATATTTCCGTCCGAGTCCATAAGCTCTATCTCATACAGCGGCGAAGCCTTGCCCATCGAGCCGACCTTGATATCTTCTCCGATAAGATTGCCGATGGACATGGTGGTCTCTGTTTGGCCGAAAGCCTCATGAATGCGAAGTCCCGTCGCTTCGTAGAATTTTTTGAAGACCTCGGGGTTCAGCGCTTCTCCGGCCGTAGTCATATGTACTATCGAAGAAAGATCGTATTTGCTGATGTCGTCTCTTATCATCATGCGCAGCATCGTGGGCGGCGCGCAAAATGACGTGATGTGGTACTTTGCGAACATCGGCAGTATGTCGGCGGCGTCAAAACGGTTAAAATCGTAAGTAAAGACCGCGCCCTCGGACAGCCACTGTCCGTAAAGCTTGCCCCAGAGAGCCTTTCCCCAGCCGGTTTCGGAAATGGTGAAGTGAAGCCCGTTTTCGCTCACGCCATGCCAATATTTCGCGGTAATATAGTGACCGAGCGGATATTTGTAATTATGAACAGCTATCTTCGGATAGCCGGTGGTGCCCGACGTGAAGAACATCAACATCGGGTCGCTGCCGCACGGCGAAAGATCGGTGCGTTTTACATGCGTGCTGTATATTTCATATTCTTCATCAAAATCATGCCAGCCTTCGAGCTTGTCTCCGACCTTGATCTTTGTCAGAGCGATACCGCAGTTTTTCTCGGCGGTTTCAATGGCTTTTGCGGTATTGTTTCCCGTGCAGATGACAGCCGAAACGCCCGCCGTGGTAAATCTGTATTCAAAATCATGGCTCTGCAGCTGATCCGTGGCCGGAATGGCTATCGCGCCAAGCTTGTGCAGTCCGAGGATCGCAAACCAGAATTGATACCGGCGGCGAAGCACCAGCATTACCCGATCTCCTCTTTTTATTCCAAGCGCCTTAAAATAGTTGGCAGCGCGCGAGGATTCGCGCTTCATGTCCCGGAAAGTAAAACGCCTTTCCGTTTTGTCTTCCGATATGTGCAGCATGGCGAGTTTGTCGGGTTTTGTTCTTCCGAGTGCGTCAACCACGTCAAAAGCAAAATTGAATTTCTCTTCGTTTTTGAACTCGATGGCGGTAAGTACGCCGTTTTCATTTTGTTTTGTTTCTATAAAGCCCGATGCGACTTCAGGAGTCTTTAGCTCGTCTCCCGTCGGAAGCAGGGTTGCTCTGACCAGTTCCTCTTCTTTCTTTTCGCCGGGAAGAACTATCGCGATAAAGTTGCAGTCCGCGCCGCCCACGGCTATCATTCCGTGAGGCTCGGAGCTGTTGTAATAAATGCTGTCGCCTTCACTGAGGTATTCGATATTGTCACCGACCCGCACCTTTAGGCGGCCGCTCAGTATGTAGTCAAATTCCTGTCCCGAGTGGGTGGTGGTGTGGATCGGGGCGTCCTGAAGAGCTTCGTCATATTCGTATCTGACAAGGTAGGGCGAGCCGATCTTCTGCGAGAATTTCGAGGCGAGGTTTTTTATTTCTATGCCTTCCTCTCTCGCCGTCTCCTGTCCGCCGCCTTTTCTGGTCACGGTGTATGAGGAAAGGTGCGCTGCCGACTGTCCTTCGATAAGGTCTGTCGTTCCCACACCGAAAACGCGCGAACAGTTATAAATAAAAGTAAACGGGAAGTCCAGGTTTCCGTCTTCGTAGTTCAGGTATTCATCCAGCGAAACTTCTGATTTTTCCGCCATCTCAGCCTCAGTAAAGCCGCTGATCTCGCGCATTTCACGGATTCTTGCTCCGATTTCCCGGAGTTTTTCCGATCCTGCCTGTGCCATATTTTTCCTCCTTCTTTCTTCAAAAAGAATCATACTGTGAGGCTTTTTTCGCAAAATAAAAATGCTCGCCTCAAAATATTGAGACGAGCATATAACCCGCGGTACCACTCAATTTGCGATAAAAATCGCCACTCATCAGAGTCCAACAACCCCTATGCCTTAACGCAGCAATCACGTAAGCTCCTAATCCTTTTCGTTTCAGAACTTCGGCTCGGAAGTGATGGGCTATTGAAGACTTCCTCTTCGGGCTCGCAGCAAATCGCCCTATCTCTCATCGATTCCATCTTCAGCCGTCTTCGTCACAGCCTTTAAAATATGAAATTAAGTGCATTCTACCGCCCGCAGGCGGGGTTGTCAAGAAATATTTTGCGGATTTGGGTGGTTATTTTCTTGAAGTAGATTTTTTGTCTGATTGTTTTCGTTTGCGCAAAAACCCTCACGAAAAACGGCTACTTCTCTGCATCTATCCTACCCTGCTTTACGGCTTCATCTTCAGACATGGCATATCCGTCTTTAAAAATCAGATATTTTTCACAATAATTCAACTTATAGAGTTTTTAAATATTTTCCTTTTTTGTCACAAAGCTTTGTAATATCAAAAAGACCGGCGGCCCGGTCTTTTTTACGATATATTTTGTCAACGGCTCATTATCGCCAGATTTCCTTTAATCTGCTGCCTTTCTTTTTTTCACCATTCCAACCACAAGGCCCGTCAAGGCGAACAGCGCGAGCGCGTTTGGAATGACCATGATATTGTTGAACATGTCGGTCAGTTCCCATACAAAATCATTTGATACAACTGTTCCTACAAAAATAAACGCGATGGCTATTATAGTGTAAACAAGTGTCGATGCCTCGACGCTTTTTCTCCCGAAAAGATAGTTGGCATTTATTTTTCCGAAAAGATTCCATGAGAGTATGGTTGAAAAAGCAAAGAAGAACAGGCACACAGCAACGAAAATCGACCCGAAGGTTTCCCCGAATACCGTTCCGAACGCGGTCTGCGCCAGATTTGTTTTCGTCAGCGTCTCCGCCGCCGCTCCGGTATAACCGCCTGCCAGCGGGCCATCTTGCGTGTAAAGCGTGGATATGATGACAATCGCGTTAAGCGTAAGAACGATAAACGTGTCGATAAATACACCTATCATCGCCACTACTCCCTGATCATGAGGATCTTTTACGTTGGCCTGCGCGTGTGCGTGAGGAGTAGAACCCATGCCGGCTTCATTTGAAAACAGTCCTCTTTTTGCGCCCTGACTGATTGCTTCTTTTATGGCGAATCCAAGCGTGCCGCCGAGGATTGCCTGGGGCTGGAACGCATATCGAAATATCATGCCGAATGTTTCGGGAATATATTTAATACGAGCTATAATTACTATGATCGCGCCGAGAATAAAAATGCACGCCATTACAGGTACGATTTTTTCCGTAACTGACGCAAGGCGCTTCACTCCCCCGATGAAAATAATAGCGCATATCAGCACGAGAACGACGCCCATGACCCATGCAGGAATACCGAAGGCCGTTTCCGCAGTTGAGCCGATGGAGTTTGACTGAACCATGCAGCCCATAAATCCGAGCGCGAGTATTATGGCAACAGCGAAAAATCCCGCCAGCGCCTTGCCGAATCTTCCTTTAAACGCCGTCCTTATATAATAAACAGGGCCGCCTTGAACGTTTCCGTTTTCATCTATCTTTCTTGTTTTTACTGCAAGAGTGGCTTCCGCATATATCGTTGCCATTCCGAAAAATGCGATAACCCACATCCAGAAAATGGCTCCTGGGCCGCCTACCAGGATAGCGCCCGACGCTCCGACGATATTTCCGGTTCCTATCTGCGCCGCAATCGCGGTAGCAAGCGCCTGAAATGAGCTCATTCCGCTGTCATGTTTTTTTCCGAACAGCCTTAGATTGCCGAAGGTTTTTCTCATTCCTTCTCCGAAGCACCTTACCTGCACGAATCTGGTTTTTATCGTAAACCACAGTCCTACACCCACGAGCAAAAACACCAGGATATAGTTTGACAAATACGTGTTGATGTCGCTCACTATGGGCATTAAAAATTCCTCAATTGCTTTCATAACTTCCTTTCCTTTCCGGCGCCGCCTCGCCAGGTTTTCGGCGGTCTTTTATGATCGCGCGGGGCTGCTTTTTGTCTGCAACACTGCCTTTCTCGCGATGTCTCTTCCGTTCAGGTTTTATACAAACACTAACGGGCAAAGACCTTTTCAACAAAAAAATCGCTTGAAAATCAAGCGACTCCGGAAAACCTCGTAAGGTCCTGCATCTTCTGTCCTTTTGCCTGAGAGATTCGGCTTTTAAAAAGCCTTGCACCTTCGGCACCCGCTCAAACGGGATTCTCCAGAGTTCCCTCCGCAAGCAGTCTCCGCAGATCCTGCCGCCTCACAGGGATTATTATTCATAACGTTTTCGCATTATATCATTATTGTTTTATTATGTAAAGGGGTTTTTAAGAGAAATATTACCGCCGGGATTGATAGGGGTGCACTACAGGCAAAAGTGCATTCCTCTGCACCCGGCCGCACGCCTAATGCGCTCTGGATGGGTGCACTGGGAGGAACTTTGCTCCCCTCTGCACCCAAAGTTGCCGGCGTGGGGCGCTTCGCGGGTGCACTACAGGCAAAAGTGCTCTCCTCTGCACCCGGATGCACGCCTAATTCGCTCTAGATGGGTGCACTGGGAGGAACTTTGCTCCCCTCTGCACCCGGCCGCACGCCTAATGCGCTCTGGATGGGTGCACTGGGAGGAACTTTGCTCTCCTCTGCACCCGAAGTTGCTGGCGCGGGGCGCTTCGCGGGTGCACTACAGACAAAAGTGCTCTCCTCTGCACCCGACCGCACGCCTAATGCGCCCAGGGTGGGTGCATCCTGTGAGATGCGCAAAAACGGCGCAAAAAAGAGGGCCGACTTTAGCAGTCGCCCTCTAAGAATAATAATGATTTAATTGCCTTTGGCCCGCTCCGAGTCGCAGCTGATTGCTGCGGGGCCTTCCTGGGGCCTCGGCGATTAGAACGTCAGGCTTTCTCCGGTTTCCTTGTCGAAGAGGTGCATTACGTTTCCGCCGAAGGTAAACGCAATTTCCTGTCCATAGGAGAAGAGCTGCTGATGAACGCCCTCAAAGTCCATAGTCTGAGCGATGATGATAAGCTCCTGACCCTGGAAATTGAGATGAAGATGAACTGACGATCCCATCATTTCGCTGACCTCTACCTTGCCGTGAAGCATCTGCTCACCCTCACCCATCAGAACGATGTGATCGGGGCGAACACCAAGGGTGATATCCTTGGAGCCTACGCCGTTTGCGGCAAGCTTCGCGTTTTTCTCATCCGATACAGGAAGGCTGATGCCGCCGATCTCAACAAAGTATTTTCCGTCTTCTTTTCTGAGCTTCGCATCGAAGAAGTTCATCTGCGGAACTCCGATAAATCCTGCTACAAAGAGATTTGCGGGATTGTCAAATACTTCCTGAGGAGTACCTATCTGCTGAACAACGCCGTCCTTCATGATAACAATACGGTCTCCGAGAGTCATAGCTTCGGTCTGGTCATGAGTAACATATACGAAGGTGGTGTTGATTCTCTGACGGAGCTTGATAATCTCGGCACGCATCTGGTTTCTCAGCTT
>DFFO01000039.1:0-14104 GCA_002369255.1 Lachnospiraceae bacterium UBA3774 | reverse complement strand
GAAAGAGGCTCGTCCATAAGAAGAACCTTCGGCTCACGAACGATAGCACGTCCGATCGCAACTCTCTGGCGCTGACCGCCGGAAAGAGCCTTCGGCTTTCTGTCAAGATACTCGGTGATGCCGAGGATCTCAGCAGCTTCCATAACTCTGGCATTGATCTCGTCCTTCGGAACCTTCTTGAGCTTCAGAGGGAATGCGATATTGTCTCTGACAGTCATATGAGGATAAAGAGCGTAGCTCTGGAAAACCATGGCGATATCACGATCCTTCGGAGCAACGTCGTTTACAAGATTTCCGTCGATATAAAGCTCGCCCTCGGTAATGTCCTCAAGGCCTGCGATCATGCGCAGCGTGGTGGATTTTCCGCAGCCGGAGGGACCTACAAGCACGATAAACTCGCGGTCTTCTATTTCAAGATTGAAATCCTGAACGGCAAGAACGCCTCTCTCGTCAACAGCAAGATGGGCTGTATTATGTTCTTTTTCATCACCCTTTTTCTTTTTCTTTTTCTTTTCGGTGTTCGGGTATATTTTTACAATATGTTTTAAACTAACTTCTGACATTCATTTGCTCCTTCCTGTTTACAAAAATGTCTTAGTTCAAAATGCAAACTATGTCGAAATAGCCGCACTTTTCTGCATTATACTATAATCGCGGTGACCTATCAAATGTTTTCAGGCTTCAAAACAGTGCAATAATTAAGAAGTTTTTTGCACAAATTTTCGCACCGCACAAATTCAAAGGTTTATCCCTTGACCGCTCCTGCCGCAACGCCCTTGATAATGTATTTCTGGCAGATGAGGTAAAATACGATAACCGGGATAATACTGAGCAGTATAAGCGCCATGGTAGCGCCGAGGTCAACCGTTCCGTAGCTTCCCTTCAGATACTGAATATGGATCGGTATCGTTCTGAATTCATTGATATCAAGAACAAGATAAGGAAGCAGATAGTCGTTCCAGATCCACATGATTTCCAGTATTCCTACTGAAATCATAGTGGGCTTTAACATAGGGAAAACTATCCTGAAATACGTGCGGATCGGTCCGCAGCCGTCAATCGACGCCGCCTCTTCTATCTCGATCGGGATGGATTTTACAAAGCCGACGAACATAAAGATTGAAAGGCCCGCTCCAAACCCCAGATAAACGATCGGGATGGTCCACGGTGTGTTCAGATGCAGCGTATCTGCCGTTTTCGACAGAGTAAACATAACCATCTGGAAAGGCACCACCATGGAAAAGACGCACAGATAGTAGATCAGCTTGCATACGACCGAATTGACTCTCGCAATATACCATGCAGCCATTGATGTAAAAAGAAGGATCAAGGCAGTCGAAACAATCGTAATAAATGCGCTGTATGCAACACTTTTCCAGAACGGATAGTTTCCGAACGTCATACCCTTTTCAAAGTTGTCAAAGCCTACGTAGCTGTCTTCGTCGGGAAGAGAAAACGTTTCTGTCTTTACGTACGTATTGCCTTTGAAAGAATTGACAACAACGGAAAGAACAGGCAGCATATAAATAACGCATACAAGCGTAAGTACAACCGACATTACGGTCTTGCGTGCACGTTCGGCCGAAAGCGTATTTTTGGTATTCATTACTGCTGAACCTCCTTTCTCCTTGTATAGTAGAGCTGAATAAGTCCTATTGCCGCGACAAGTATGAAGAACATTACCGCCTTGGCCTGCGCGACGCCTGTAGCGGACGAGTTCTGCCCATAGAAGGTGTTATAAATGTTCAAAGCCAGCATTTCTGTGGTCTTGATCTGAGTTCCTCCGGCCATTGTGATAATAGGCTTGCCTGCGGTGAGCGCGAGGTTCTGATCAAAGAGCTTGAAGCCGTTTGTCAGCGAAAGGAACGTGCAGATAGTGATGGACGGCATTACGTTCGGAATAATGACCTTGCGAAGGGTCTGACCCTTTGTCGCGCCGTCAATTTTCGCAGCCTCAAGCATATCTTCGGGAACGGCCTGCAGTCCGGCGATGTATATGATCATCATATAACCGATCTGCTGCCAGCACATCAAAATGATCAGTCCCCAAAAGCCCCACGTGCTGTTTTCAAGAATTGACGTCCCGAATTTACTCAGTATTCCGTCAAATATCATAGACCAGATATAGCCGAGGACTATTCCGCCGATAAGGTTCGGCATAAAAAATACAGTCCTGAAAAGATTGCTTCCCTTTATTCCCTGGGTAAGCAGATATGCTATCAAAAACGCGATGATATTGATAATTATCAGACTCACTATCGCAAAAAGCGCAGTATACCAGAATGCGTGAGTAAACGTCGGATCCTGTAGAGCTTTGGAATAATTGTCAAATCCGATGATTTTCGCATCACTTATCAGTCTGAATTTACAAAACGACAAATATATGCCCTGAATGAAGGGCCACACGAAGCCTATGATAAAAGCCACGACCACGGGGCCGATAAACAGCCACGACCACCGCCGCATCGGAGCTTTCATAATAGACCCCGTTTTAATTTTCTTTTTATTCAATGTCTTTCCCCTTTCTGCATTGTTTTAAGGGTTTATATGTCTGATAAAAATACAGGGGCGGGCGATTTGGCTCGCTCGCCCCTAAAAATGATCACTGATAAAAACTATTATCAGTTGTTTGCAGCCGCATACTGAGCAGCCCAGCCGTCAACGAATGCAACGCGGACGCTCTCCCAGTTTGCATCTGACTGATCGCTGTTGTAAGCGTTCAGAGCAGAAACAAGGCCTGCGCGGTAAGTATCAACGTTAGGCTGATAGTTCGTAGCCCAATCCATTACGTAGCAGCCGTCTGCCGTATATTTGTCAGCAGCAGCAAGGAATCCGTTTGTGGACTCAACAGCGTTCTTGTAAGGCATAACGCCGAAGGAATCAACAAGAAGGCGGGAAGCTTCGGGATCGGTTACACACCATACCATGAAGTCCATGGTAGCCTTCTGATCTTCTTCAGACGCTTTTGCGTTGATAGCCCAGCAGTTCTCGGTACCGCAGTTGAGTCCGGCCTTCTCTTCGCCTTCTACTCCGCAGTAGTAAGGGATCATAGTGGCGTTCGGAACTGTTTCGGAAACTGCGCTGTATTCCCAAGAGCCGTTTACAAAGAATGCAGCTTTGCCTTCTTTGAATTCAGCTTCGGAATCATGTCCGCCGGTGGCAAGACTGGTAGGATCCTGGGTGCTGTTGTTGATGCAAAGATCATAGAGATTTTTGAAGTTCTCCATGTAGGTTCCCTTAAGGGAAGCGGGGCACTCGGTCCAGCCGCCGTCATCGCGCTCCTCATAGAAGTACTCGAGGTTTGCAAGATGTCCGGTGAATCTCCAGCTTGAGCTGTCGTCCATATCGCATGCCGAGAAAGCGTCAAAGCCGAGTTCTGCTGCGCGCGCGTGAATGTCTTCTACAACAGCTTTGAGAGTTTCAAAATTCTTGATTTCTTCTACAGAATGTCCTGCCTTAGTAAGAAGATCGGGGTTAACGATGATGCCGTAGCACTCGAAGCAATATCCGATAGAAACGAGCTTGCCGTCCTCAGCGTAGAGGTTGTAAGCGTCTGTATTAAGTTCCTGTTCAATTGCCGTTCCGGTAAGATCAAGAGCATAATCAGCCCAATCCTTGACTCCGGCCTGGTTTCCGATAACGAAAAGCGTAGGCGGAGCAGACTTGTCCATTTCTGAAGTCAGAGTCTGGCTGTATGTACCTGAAGCAGCAGTAACAACCTTTACTTCAACGCCGGTCTTTTCTGTGTACATAGCTGCAACCTGCTGAAGAACCTCATCAGATTCGGGTTTGAAGTTCAGCCAGTAAACAGAGCCGGTAGCTTCTGCTGAATTGCTGTCATCAGCAGCAGTAGTATCATCGGTAGTGCCGCAAGCAGCAAAAAGGCCGATGCAAAGAACTGCAGAAAGCAAAATAGCAAATAACTTTTTCATCAGTTTTTCCTCCTTTTGATGAAAGCTTTTTTTGTTCTTTTAGTTAATCTTTTAGTTAAAATAATTAACTTTGTATAGTATATCACAAGGCTTGTGTTTTTCAAGATTTATTATAAAGGGTTTTTTCTTAAATAATTAAGTAAAAGTCGTTAAAAGATAAACAAAGACGGCGGTCTCCGAATAACCGGAAGCCGCCGTTCAAACGTTTCAATGATTACTATATTCTTTTCCAGGTGGTAAATTTGTATTTTACGCCGTTCCACTCGTTTTCCGGGCCCTGCTCCGTCATCTCCCACTCGGGCGATGTTTCAAGATCCGGATAGTACGTATCCGCCTCCTTTTCGCAGTCGTTTACGGTAACCATGCAGGTATCGCAGTACGGAAGCATAATGCGGTAAACCGTCGCGCCACCTATAACAAAGACCTTACGGCCTTTTTTCTCATAATCCTGCCCTGCCAAGACGGCTTCCGAAAGCGAGCGGACGTAGATAAGCTCCGTCAAAAGACCCGCTTCTTTATCGGCCTTTGCCGCAGCGAGCGCCTCAGGGCGTATTTTGTTTTCATCATCTATAAGAACGATGTTTGTTCTGTTTTTAAGAGGCGCCATGCCCGGGAAAGAGTCAAGCGTGGTGCTACCCATAATCACGACCGCGTCCTTTGTGGTCTCGCGGAAGAACTTCATGTCGCCGGGAATATTGATCAGCAGATCGCCGCCCAGACCTATTCCCCATTTTTTGTTGACGTTTACTATTTCTATCATTATCTGATCCTCTCAAATAGCGATCGGGATGTTTTTTATCTGCTCGTGCGTCTGATAATTTTCCACGATGACGTCATCGACGGTAAAATCATAAAAATTCTTTACGTCGGGATTGAGTCTGAACGTAGGCGCGGGAAGCGGTTCCCTCTTTATCAGTTCCTCGATGATGGGGATGTGCCTGTCATAAATGTGGCAGTCGGCAATAACATGCACCAGCTCTCCTACTTCCATATCACAGACCTGCGCCATCATATGAACGAGAACCGAATACTGTACCACGTTCCAGTTGTTGGCAGCGAGAACGTCCTGCGAACGCTGGTTTAATATGGCATTAAGCACCAGCTTTCCGGTGTCCTTGTTTTTTGTGCAGTTAAAAGTCATTGAATATGCGCACGGATAAAGGTTCATCTCGTGCAGATCCTGAAAATTGTAGATATTTGTCAGAATACGGCGCGAATACGGGTTGTGTTTCAGATCCCAGATCACTCTGTCCACCTGATCCATCATTCCCTCTTTGTATTGATGCTTTACCTGCATCTGATAACCGTATGCTTTGCCGATGGAGCCGTCTTCGTCAGCCCATTCGTCCCAGATATGGCTGTTCAGATCGTGAATATTGTTTGATTTGCGCTGCCAGATCCAAAGCAGCTCATCCGTAGCGGATTTGATCCCCGTCTTTCTCAAGGTCAGCGCCGGAAATTCTTTTTTCAGATCATAGCGGTTTACAACGCCGAATTTTTTTACGGTATAAGCGAGCTCGCCGTCCGGCCAGTGCGGGCGGACCTTTTCGCCGGTCGTATCAACGCCGTTGTCGATAATATCTCTGCACATTTTAATAAAAACTTCGTCTGCGTATGCCATAACTGATTCCTTTCTATGACAGATAAATCGGCTTTTTATCCGAATATCGTTTCATAAGCGACTTTTGCCGCATCAGGTTCCATATTGCAATAGATGTTGTAAACGGGAACTTCCTCGGCGAGCTTTTTTAGTATAAGCATAGTCTGTCTGAGCATTTCCGTTTCACGCGGTCTGTAGGTCTGATTAAACAGCGACGCAAAGACCGAAAGCGGATCCGCCTTTTCAACGCGGTTGTCATCACTCCTGTTGATCAGGCAAACAGCTTTTATCGGGGCGGACGTATTGGCTCCGATCCTGTGTTTTCCCATCCATGGCGAACCATACACGCTTAGCGGCTGCTCTTTTCCGTCTTTGACGTCAAATCCGATGAAAGGCTTGTCGTCGTTTATGCTGACAAGTCTCTCGCCGAGCAAATTTTTCCAGAGTCTTGCGTGCGTGCTTTTGCCGGTACCGCTCGGAGCTGTGAAAAGAACCGCCTGTCCGTCCACCGCAACCGCGGATGAATGAAACAGCGCTCTGCCAAAAGCGGGCATTTTGTCGGATATAGCCTTGTGCAGCGCAAGCAATTCGGCCTGAAACTGCGGTACTTCAACATGAGCAAGGCCTTTGTCGCGCTCGTCCGCTTCGCCGTCTTTTCTGATAAATCCTATAAGCTCCGGCGTTACCTCTGCGAAGATATCAGGCTTAAAATCCTCTCCGGTAACGTATTCTTTGCAGTATTCCAGTGTGGAAGGCAACTGAGCCGCGGCGCGGATCTTCACCCCGGCAATGATCATATTGAATATCTGTCGGTCTGTCATTATTATTGAAATCCTCTGGATAATAATTTGAGAAAAGTATATCATCTAACAGGCTCCGAGTCAAAAGTTTCAAAAACATTAAATCCGCTTTTGTTTTTTCCCTTGCAGAGAGGGCAAACCGATGATATTATTATGTAAAAATAATTGTCAAAAGGGGTTTTGTCATGAAATTAAAAGACGGAATAATCATCAGTGAAGTCCGCGGCGAAAAAGTTCTCGTGGACGCGGGCGTATCCGGTGAAGTATTTCGCGGTATCATAAAGCTCAACGAGACCGGGGGAGTTATCGCCGAAAAGCTGCTTTCGGGAGCCACCGAGGATGAGCTTGTCGAGCATCTCACAAAAGAATACGATGTTGACGACGTCACCGCGAGAAATGATATTGAGTCTTTTGTCAAAAGCCTTGGCAAGGCCGGTATCATGGAATAGTTTTTCCGGCAATATCTTTCTTTTGTTTTTAAATGCAACTGCCTTTCCGATCGACCGGAGGGGCAGTTTTTTCTTTTGCAAAAACTACATAACGCATAATATTATTCCGAAATATGACTATTTGACGGAATTGTGTTGACATCTCGGAATGCTTTGTGAGAATATTTTACAAAGAACACTTGTTTAACAGGCTGTATTATTTTTATCTATTACGGAAAAAGGAGGCGTTTTGATGAAAGTTTTTAAAAAGTTGTTTGTCATTATTTTGTTATCGTCATTAATTCTCGGCTGCTTCCCCAACAGCCTGCTCGCTACCACTGATGACACGACGATCGGCGGAGTGTATATGATCTGTAAGAAAAACTTAAAAGTATATGAAAGCATGCGTTGTAATGAAGGTAATCACGTTGATGAATGTGAGGTAGTTGACAGCAGCGGGAAAATAACCCCGGGCACTTTTGTTCAGGTCCTCGAAGTTCATAAACCCAGTTCACTCACTGGCCGAACGTGGATCAAGATCAGTTTCTGCGGTTCTCCGGCAACTGCACCGAACGTATTATCCGAGGGATTCTTATGCGTCACCGACGGGGTCGAAATATTCCCCGATATGTACTGTTATGACGGATGCCTGTACGAGAAATCTCTTATATCTTCCTCAAGGATTTTCAGAAGCTCACCGCAGATGGGCGACGAAAATATTAAATGCACGCTTGCAAGGGGGGAGGAAATATATGTAGAGGGTATAACCCGCACCACATCTACAGGACACTGGCTCTCGGTCCGTGCGTTCAGTCCTGAAGAAAACGATTTTACGAAAGGATATATTTTCTCAAACAACGACAGCGAATACGTGGATGATTATGTATTAAACAGCCAGGGCTACAGAAAGATGTATGCCCAGGGAACTGAAAAAAAGATACTTTTCGGCGACAAAGTCCCGGTTTATGCTTCAAAAAGTACGACGCCCGGCTCCTGCTACCGTCTTTCTTTCGGACAGGAAGTATACGTTCAGGAAACCGTTCTTGTAGGCACAAGCGGGTCCAACTATTGGTGGAAAATCTCCTATAAAGATAAGAACGTGACCAAGACCGGATATTGTTTTCAGAAAGCGGGAGCTGCGCCCTATTTTACAAATGTCAACGTAAATTGGTTTAGCAGCAATCTTTCCGAAAGGCAGACCAATATAAGAGCCACCGCGGATGTTTTATATGAAAGAGGGAAAGAACTCCAATATGATTCTGCCAATAGGTATTTTAAAGAGTTTACTTTTGCCGAGCAAATAGCAGGCATTCCTGCCACTAATATTCGCTACATTCCGAGGGAAGAAGGTTATAATATAGACTGCTCGTCCTTTGCCTTTACTGTGTTTTTCAATACCCAACCTTCAGTAAAACTCAAGCTTTACACAAATTCGTTAATGGAATATGCACAAAGCAATTATAATCCGAATGATCTGAGCGAAGTCAAAGCATATATGACAGGCGCGGAATTTAGAAACGCCGGGTATTACAACGATGCTCTTAGAGTAGACGCGGCAAGATTTGCCAGGGACAAAAATATCAAGGTCGGAGATATTATAGTAACAAGAACCAATGGGGCAACCGACGACGAAGGCAGCGGCCACGTGATGATAGTATATGCAGTGCAGTATGACGCCGCAGGCGAGATAAAAAACCTTGTGCTGATACACTCTACCGGCGGAAACGATCATGGCGGCATAGAGGTTGAAGAGAAATACGGCACCGTGCAATATATTTCAATGAGCGCAAGGTTCATCGGAGAAAAGCATACCACGAATCTTAACAGCATTGCGGTAATCAGGCCCACACAGGATATGTACTGATTTCCTGCGCATTTTGCATGAATCACGAACAAAAAAGGGCGCTGCTTTTAAAGCGGCGCTCTTTGCTTTGTCAAATTTCAGTCCAGGATCAGGCCCTCTTTTTTTAACGTTTCGACTATTCTTTTAACGTTTCCGAGAGCAGTTTCAAAATCAACGTCTTCATATTTATTCACGAGCATTTCGGCAATCTGCTCTTGCCCAAGTCCCTGACCGACGCCTTCCCATATATCCTTTCCGGTGACGTTTAAGCGGACTACTCCGCTAAAATTTTCCGTACCGCGCGCAGTAGGAACGACCATGTATTCATCGGCAACTTTCACCAGCATCATTTCTTCAAGCAGTTTCATGTCTTTTCTCCTGTATTATTCTATTATTTTAATTGCTTGCGCTTTTATAATCATTATAAGCCCGCTGCATCTGCCGCTGCAGGTTGTATATCCTTATCAGCTTTACGGACTGCGGACAGGCGTCCTTTGTCCAGTCGCATTTTGCAAGATTGTAGCATCTGGGGTAAACCGGGCAGCCCTCACACTCCGAAAAAGGCGGCAGCGTTTTTTTCCATGACTCAATAAGTTTCACGTCACGCTCAGGAGAATAAATATCTCCGATTATTTCCGTTTCGCTGAAATGCTCGCATTTTCCTATTAAGCCTTCCGGAAGCAGCACCTGTGCGCCGTCGTTATCAGCCATGCAGCGGTTTACGTGCAGCTCCCTGTCAAGCTTTAATTCCCGGTCAAAGCCCGCCTCTTCAATCTTTTTTAGAAGAGCGACGCATTTTTCAGCAGCGGCCTCTTCGGTATCAAACTCATTGATCTTCCCTTTAAACTCTCTGAGCATCGCCACAAGAAAACGGCAGTCGCCTTTTCCTTTTAGCCGCGGCGTCATATTATCGACGGCCCTTATCAGATCGTCGGCGTTTTTGCTGTCCATGTTTAACCGGACAAAAATCCTTATTCCCTCCTTAAGGGCGTTTTCTATATTGGTAAGCACGATTTCGTGCGGATCGTCGTATTTGTCAATATATGCCTTGGTACGGTTGTATACGTCTTTTGTGCCGTCAATGGTTATCTGCGCGCTTTTTAAATGCCAGTCGCGCCGGGCTTTTTTTGCGGTATCGGCGTCAAGATACAAACCGTTTGTAGTTATGATCGATTCAAAAGCGATGTCTTTTTGGGCCAGATATGACGTGATAATATCTATGACCTCGGCATTGTACAGCGGCTCGCCGCCGAACCAGCTGAGTTTTACGGGAGATACTGTTTCGGTTGTCTTTTCGCCTTTATCCGTCAGCTGTCCGCAAACCCGCGCGATATATTTTGCGCAGTCAAGAGCTGTCTGTGCGGACATATTCACGCGTTTTCTCCCCATCTCGTAGCAATAAAAGCACCTTGCATTGCAGTCGGTGGTAGTCAAAATCGTAAAGCTTGTGATATGCCGGTGTTTTGGCTGAAGGACTCTCGCCGCAGTCCTGATCCCGTCGGCATAGGCATTGTCGTCAAAGTCTTCCGGAACCAAAAATCTGTTTTTTATGAAATAATCTCTGTGATCCTCCGGCGTTTCCCCATTGTCAAAAAGGTACATAGCTCCTGTCAGTGTGTGAAACAAAAGAGTACCGTCTTCACACTGTGCGCTTACGATATGGGAAGAGCGCCTGTAACTTTTGTCTTGTATGATTTTTTGTGCTCCGCAAAGCATCTTTGCGGGAGATGTTTCCGCCAGAATTTCCTTCATGTTTTTACCCTATACGGATACTTTTTGCTTAAAAGCGCAACTCTTAAAAACATAAGGGGAGCGGGCAAATACCATCCGCTCCCCTTTCGTAGATCAATTACTTGTCAGCTTAGATGAAGTCTTCTATGGTTTCGCTTCCGCAGGTGCCGCATGCGTCAAATGACGAACATACAACATCTTCAGCCGCAAAACGCTCTATAGTTACTTCCGCTTCGATGAATAATTCTTTCATGTTTCTCTCTCCTCTTAGTTTGCTGTATAGTCGCGCGCTGTCTTGTAATAGAAGTACAGTGACTGGCAAAGTGCTCCAAGAGCGTCTCCGTCGTTTGCGTGTCTTGTTACATATGTCAGAGGTGAATATGTAACATATTCGTCTGAAGCGATATGAAGCCTGTACGTGTTGTCAAGTCTGTCAGGTGAAACGCCGGGAATCGTTACTTTCATCTTTCCGTCGTTGTTTCTTTCCTGACTTACTGTGATATTGTTCCAGCTGTCAGAATCCGAAAGCTTTTCTTCTACTCCGTAGATCTCATAGTAAGACGCGGTATTGTAGATGTAGAAGTTCAGCTCTGTCTTTGACAGAAGGTTGAGTGATGCAGATACAGGATATGTAACTGCTGCGGATTTTTCAGCCGCGTATTCTGAAGCTGAAGGTATCTCGCTGGCGTCGAATTCTTCCGAATAGTCAACAGGTGCGTTGCCTGTCTTGTAATTGAAGTATGCCTGTGCCTTTGCTCCAAACGTAGAGGTGGCTTTGCAAAGCTCTACAAGCTCCGTGTCCGCAGAAGTGCTCGTCTGAGTATCGCAGTACTGGGCGATTGAGTAGGTGACTGTCTTGATAAGGGTATCATCGGCATATACGTCAAAGTATACCTTATCTGTCATCTGCTTTGCAGTAGCCGTAGCAACCGCAAATCTGTAAATGCCGCTCTCGTACTCGACTACTTCACCAAGATTTGCTTCCGTAGCCGTGCCGCCCTCAAATCTGTAATTAACAGTATAACGGGCAGGGCTGTGGGACAGCTCGCTTACGAAGAAGTTTACAACGATGTTGTCTTCAAGGGTGATAGACATACCGACTGTCGCGGTAGGTGTAGCAGAACGTACGGTATATGTTCCGTCGCCATTGTTAACTGCCTCATAACCGGTTGCTACATAAGCAGTAGGATCGAAGTTGTAAGTTCCGCCGTAAAGAACGGGATCGGTATCGTTTTCAAACTTCGTCGTGCCGGTCAGGTTGTAAGTTCCGCCGTAAATGTTCATAGATGATCCAGCCTGAACCCAGAACAGAGTATTGGCAGATCCCTTTTCGTACTTCGAGAAATCTCCGTCTTTAAGAGTGACTTCAGATCCGTCCTGAGCGCATACAGCATAGAACTTGGTTCCTTCAAAGGTAAGTCCGTCGATCTCTACTACAGAACCGTTAGCTACGTTTATTCCGCCAAGAGTCGTGAGGTTTTCGAACTTAACGCCTTCTGAATGTCTTACAGAAACAACATACGCATAAAGCTTGTTGTCTTTTCTTGCATAATCATCGATACCTACTTCAAGAGATCCGTTCTTGATGGTGATGTTCTGATAAGTAACACCAGCAGCGTTTGAACCGATGCAGATGGAGTTGTTCATGAGATTTGTGATCGCATGTTCGTTCAGATCGATAGTAACGTTGTTCGCAGCGATTTCAAGCTGATTGTTCTTGTTGTAAGGCTGGTTTCCGCCGTCGTCTATCCAGTAGTATTCATGACCTTCGTTTGCAACGAAGTCATAGTCTGTAAGAAGGGTCAGCGTATCGTTATCTTCAAGAGCAAGAATAGCGTCTGAAAGCTTCTCATACTTTTGATCGCCGATCTGGGCTACGTATACTTTTACTTTTTCTACAGCGAAGGGATATGTTGCGTCTGCATTGTCAGTAACTTCATATCCGTCTGCCACAAAGGCCGCAGGGGTCTTGCTGTATTCGCCGCCCTTTATAATTATGGAGCCTGCGTTTTTCTGTGTGATCGTTCCGAAGAATTTTCCTCCGGTAACATTGATCACGCCGGGGTTTCCGTCAGTAGCGGAAAATGCCGCATACAAAACGCCTGCATTTGCGCTGGCCGCATTGTATGTTCCGCCGGTGATGGTAGCCGTAGAGAAGTTCTGCGCAAATACCGCATATCTGCTCGTGCGTCCGGTTACGGTGCAGTCGCTGATGGTTACGTTTGTAGCAGGCGCTGCTCCGGGAGTGTAATTGTCGTCAGGATCTCCGCCGATCGCTATACCGGTCTGCGATACGATATCGCTAATGGTAACGCCGTCGCAATCATCTATGGTAAGACCATAGCGGCACCAGTTGGTAACCTTGGTATCCGTGATTCCGGGTACGATAGTTCCGTTTGTTACAACACCATTGTCGCTGCGGACAACAAGTGACATGTTGCTGGTGATGGTGAGCGTATTGCCGCCAAGATCAAGCGTTACATTGTCGGTGTCAAGAACAAGGGGATTGCTGTGAGTGTAAGTCTCGCCGGTCTCTGTATTCGCAAGAAGGGTGATGGTCTGGCCCTCCTGTACCGCTGCAAAAGCTTCGGCAAGAGTGGTGTACTTTGCACTTCCGATCTGAGCTACTGCGGAAATGACTGCGCGATATCCATCATCATCTGCAGCAGCAAGCATATAGCCGCCGGTCAGTTTGCTTGTGATACCGTTAAAGTCAAGCTGCTTGGGGCTCTTGAATTTGCCGCCGGTAATGTTTACAGTGCCGCTTGATTTGTATACCAGATGATCATCGGACCAGCCATCAGTATCGTGATCGTCAACGATGATTGATCCGCCGGTTATATTGGCAGTGCCGCCTGAAACATAAACGGCATATGCAGCTTTGCCGCTGTTGTTTGCATTGCTGGCGGTAAGGCTTCCGCCGGACATGGTAAACGATGTTCCGGATGAAACGTATACTGCATTAATACCTTTCTGACTAAAATAACTGCCATTACTGTTGTAATAGTTTGTGGCAGTAATGCTGCCGCTCTCGACCGAGAGACTGCTTCCGCTGCCGGACAGATAAAAACCATAAGCACCGTTACCGGAATTGCTGGTAATGTCTATTCTGCCTGCCTGGCCGTCCGAGCTGTCCTGAATAGTCAAGCTGTGACTGTTCACATAAACAGCTCCGGTCATCCCGGAAGTAACGGTCATCGTCAGCGTACGTCCGTTCAAGTCAAGTGTAAGATCTTTTCCGATCGTCAATGTAGAAGTGATCGTCTCATCTCCGATCAGTTTGATCGTGTCGCCCGCCTGGGCAGCGGAAACTGCAGCAGCAAGTGTAGGGTACTCGTTATCACCGATTTTCGCTTTATTTGCAGTATCTGCAAGCGCAGGCACTGTAAGAGCAAAAATCATCGTCAGAGATAAGAGCATCGCTAAAAACTTCTTTGCTTTCATTCTTCGCTTTTCCTCCTTAATATAAGAATGATATAACTAACAAAGTACTCACAGATATTTGGCTTTCATTATACACTTTTTGGCGATGATTGCAAGAAAAAACTAAGATTTTTATCCCTCTCAAAAATTGGCTTGAACAGTGGCTTGACAAAAAAAGAGAGCGGATAACTCCGCCCTCTTAGTTAAAGCTAATTATTACAAATCAAATCAGTCTTTGTAAAGCTCCTGAAGTTTAACAAGATGCTCGTAACGTTCCTTGGCCGCTTCTTCGTTCCTTGCAAAGAGCGTTGTAGCACGCTCAGGGAACTCGCGGGTCAGACGGCTGT
>DFFO01000105.1 GCA_002369255.1 Lachnospiraceae bacterium UBA3774 | reverse complement strand
TGGCGAGGTAGCTCAGTTGGCGAGAGCACGCGGTTCATACCCGCGGTGTCGGGGGTTCAAATCCCTCCCTCGCTATTTTTTGTTGTAAAGATCATAAGAAAAAGCCTTCATCTCCGCAAATAGAGGTGAAGGCTTTTTGCTTTGGCAAAATGTGGGCTTATGCTTTTTTCTTCTGAATGCTCTTCATAATAAGCAGGAAGATGAACATCAAAGCCAGCATTGAGGGCAATACGATATAAATATTGGGGAAAAGTCCCGAAATGATAAAGCCCACAAAAGAGAATATCGCAACCGTGATCGCGTAGGGCAGCTGCGTAGAGACGTGTTCAACGTGATTGCACTGAGCTCCTGCGGAAGACATGATGGTCGTATCCGAGATGGGAGAGCAGTGGTCGCCGCAAACAGCGCCGGCAAGGCATGCTGAAACGCCGACAAAAAGCAGCGGATCGCCGACTTTGAAAATATCGGTGACTATCGGGATAAGAATACCGAACGTTCCCCAGGAAGTACCGGTCGAGAAGGAGATGATTACCGCAACTACAAAAATAACTGCAGGAAGCATCTTATAGAGTGATTCGGAAGCTCCGGACATAAATGAATTGACAAATTCGGTAGAACCGAGAAGGCCTGTCATGTTCTTGAGCGCCGTAGCAAGAGTCAGGATGAGCATGGCGGGAACCATCGTCTTAAATCCTGCGGGAATGGCAGCCATGGCGTCTTTAAGAGAAACAAGCTTTCTGCATGCGAGATAAAGGATAAGCAAAACAAGCGTTACAAGACCTCCGAGAGGCAGCGCCACAGTGGCGTCGGTATTTCCGAAGGAACCGATGAAATCACGATAATATTCGCTTTCAGCGTCAAAGAAACCGCCGTTAAATATCAGCGCAACTACGCAAAGCCCGATAAGCACAAGTATGGGAAGAAGCATATCGATGACTTTTGCGGAGCCTTTGCTCTTGTTTCTGCGTTCTTTCTCGTTCTTGACGGAAGCAACTGTTTCCGAAGAAGCGTCATTTGTTTTCGGAGCTTCGTCCTCGACCTTAACAGCCGTCTCTCCGAGGTCTCCCTGACTTGCTTTAAGCTCTGATTTTCTCATTTTGCCGTAATCAAAGCCGAGTAGAGAGATCATAATAACAAATGCCAATGTGAGGATCGAATAAAAGTTGAAGGGGATCGCCTTTACAAAAAGCTCAAAACCGCCGATCTTATCGCTGTCAACGTAACCGGAAACAGCAGCCGCCCAGCTCGAGATAGGAGCTATCATACATACGGGAGCCGCGGTAGCGTCGATAACGTAAGCAAGCTTTGCGCGGCTGATCTTTTTCCTGTCGGTAACGGGCGTCATAACAGCGCCGACCGTAAGACAGTTGAAATAGTCGTCAATAAAGATCAAAATGCCGAAAATGCAAGTGCAGATAAGCGCGCCGGCTTTTGTTTTGATGTGTCTGTCGGCAAAATTGCCGAAAGCCTTCGCCGCGCCGGCCTTGTTTATAAGGGCGACGATAACGCCGAGAACGACAAGGAAAACGAAAATACCCGCGTTTCCGGCAACGGCTTTTATCAGTCCGTCGTTTATTATGGTGTTAAGCGCGGCAGGAACAGCGAATTTGGTCGCAAGAAGTCCTCCGGCAAGAACGCCGATAAACAGGGAACTGTAAACCTCTTTTGTGATCAGGGCAAGCGCGATCGCGAGAAGCGGAGGCACCAACGCCCAGAAAGTACCGAAAAATTCCATATTGATACTCCTTTCCTTTCTGATAATGGCTGATTATATCAGCAAAATTTAGCTTTGTAAAGTGGTAAAGTGAATTATTTTTGCCGCCCGCCTTGCAAGGCAAAAAAACGCTTAGGCAGTCGGTTTGCCGCCCGGGTTTAAGAGGCTTTACAGCTTGTCGCATCCGGTCAGAACTTCGCTTAGCATTCCGTGCAGTAAAATAAAGATTTTGTGGATGTCGGCGGCGGATTTTTCACTCATCCCGGAATTTATGAAATCGAAAGTAAGCCCGGATATCAGGCTCCTTATCAGCGTCAGCACAAGTTCTCTGTTTTCAGCGGAAATATTGTATCTTTCAAATTCCGGTTTTAAATAATCCATAATAATATTGTCGGAATACTTCCGCAGGTAATCTTCGAAAATGCTTCTGTTTACCGAATTATAGATGTGATACAGAGCTCTCTTGTTTTTGAGAGCATAGTCCACGACGGAAAAAATTCCCGTTTCAAGCGAGTCCGCAGAGTATTTTTCAGGGAAAACCGCGGCAAGCTCCTCTGCGATGATCTCTTCTATTAATGAAGGAATATCTTCGTAGTGATAATAAAAAGTATTGCGATTGATACCGCATTCGCAGGAGAGTTTTTTTACCGTGATCTCAGATAGCGGCATTTTATCGAGCAGGTTCAAAAAAGACGCTTTTATTGCTTTTTTTGTGATGTCTGACATAATGAAACCTCCGTTGTCATTCAACAATTTCAGACAAATGCATAAAATTTGGGCACTCGTCTAAAATTGCTTATTCATTATACGATCAGATCCGCTAAAATACAATAGGTTTCAAAAAAGGAGTTTATTTATGAAGTTCGGAAAACTTGTAGTAAGATCGAGACTTGCTATTCTCGTAATCACTCTTGCCCTTTGCGCGATTTCGGTCATCGGCATGATAAACACCCGCATAAACTTTGATATGCTGACTTATCTGCCGAAAGAATTCGAGACCGTCAAAGGACAGGACATTTTGCTTGACGAATTCGGAAAAGGCGCTTTCTCCATGGTTATCGTTTCCGGCATGGATCAAAAGGAAACCGCCGGATTAAAGAAACAGATAGAAAACGTCGAGCATGTTCAGTCCGTCGTTTGGTATGACACGATCGCGGATATCGACGTCCCGATCGAAATACTGCCGGACAGTCTGTACGAAGCCTTTAATAACGGCGATTCTACGGTAATGGCGGTATTTTTTGACGGGAGCACTTCGTCCGACGACACAATAAAAGCGATAGGCGAAATAAGGCAGCTCGGAAACGAACAGGTCTTTGTTTCCGGAATGAGCGCTATGGTTGCGGATCTGAAAGAACTGTGCGAAAGAGAAGAGGCGATCTACGTCGGGATTGCCGTCGTGCTGGCGCTTTTTGCAATGATGCTGCTTCTTGATTCGTGGCTCGTCCCCTTTGTCTTCCTTGCAAGCATCGGAAGTATGATACTTGTAAACATGGGAACAAACTATTTTCTCGGAGAAACTTCCTATATAACAAAGGCGCTCGCGGCGGTGTTGCAGCTTGCCGTTACAATGGATTACAGTATTTTCCTGTGGCACAGCTATAATGAACACAGAAAGAGCGGCGCCGACGGAAAAACCGCAATGCCTCTTGCCATTAGAGATACGCTGACCTCAGTCGTCGGATCTTCGGTAACTACCATCGCCGGATTTATTGCGCTGTGCTTCATGAGCTATACGCTCGGCGCAGATCTTGGAATAGTTATGGCAAAAGGCGTCGCGTTCGGCGTGCTCGGCTCTGTTACCGTGCTTCCCGCGCTGATACTGGTTTTGGACAAGCCGCTTCAGATGACAAGGCACAAAAGCCTTATCCCCGACTGCGAAAAGCTTGCAGGCGGCATAATCAGGATCTTCCCGGTATTTCTTGTGATCTTCGCGCTGGCTGTTGTTCCCGCGATCCACGGATACAATGAAACGAATAACAATACGTACTATACAATAGCGGACAGCCTTCCCGAAGATATGGACTTTCGTGTTGCAAATAAAAAGCTTCAGGAAGAGTTCGATTTGAATAACGTCCAGATGATACTTGTCCGCTCCGATATTCCTTCGGATACCGTGCGCGAAATGAACAAAAAACTCGAAGCAGTTCCGGGCGTAAAGGCGGTTCTTGGCATGGAGAGCGTTCTCGGAGAGCGGATACCCTCCGACATACTTCCAGAAAACCTCACTTCCAAGCTGCAGACAGAAAACTGGAGGCTGCTGCTTGTCTCTTCGGAATACGGGATCGCCACCGATGAGATCGCAAAGCAGATAGATGAGATAAACGGCATTCTCAAAAGCTACGACGAGCAGGGAATGCTGATCGGAGAAGCGGCCTGCACGCAGGACCTTATCCGTGTCACAAATACCGATTTTCAGGTAGTTACCTGGGTGAGCATCATATTTGTATTCCTTATCATTTTCTTTGTGGAAAGAAGTCTGTCGATGCCTTTTATCCTTATCGCCCTCATCGAAGTCGGAATATTCATAAATCTCGGTATTCCTTATTATATGGGAGAAAATCTTCCTTTCATTACCCCGATTTGCATTTCGACGATTCAGCTCGGCGCGACAGTAGATTACGCGATCCTGCTGACGACAAGATACAAGACCGAAAGAATCGGCTATGACAACGCACCTTCAAAGAGCAAAGCAGAAGCGGTAAAGGCGGCGCTTCGCGCTTCGATTCCGTCGATCCTCGTTTCGGGATTCGGACTTTTCGCGGCGACTATCGGCGTATATGTTTATACCAGCATAGATATGATAGGTTCGATGTGTATGCTTCTTGCAAGAGGCGCGATCATTTCAATGCTGCTTGTAATATTCGTACTGCCGTCGCTTTTGATGCTGTTTGACGGCCTGATAAAGAAAACAACGCTCGGCATGAAAAACTGTAAGTAATGGAGGCTTAAGATATGAAAAAACGTATTATCAGAATTTTGGGACTTGTTCTTTGCGCGTCAATGCTCTTTGGGCTGACGGGAGCAGACAAGCCGGTTTTCGGTGAAGAAGAAAAGCAGGAAGCCGACAGCGCTGTCGGCAAGATCGCGAGCGCGCTTACCGAAAAAAACAGCGAAAATTTGCTTGGCGGGCAGATCGCGTATGTGATCACAGACGCGGCGGGCACACCGCAAAAAGTTATTCTTTCGGATGGAAACGAAATGGAAGAAAAGGACGCAGGCTCGTTTGTCAGACCGGTTGACGTAAAAGTCACCTACCTGCTAAATGGCGCCGTGACTGCGCCGGAAGATATGGCCGGAGTATCCGGAGACGTGACTATCCGATTTGATTATACCTGCAACGAAAAGAAAACCGTCAGAATAGACGGAAAGGAAGAAGAGTTTACGGTACCTTTTGCCGTCGTTTCCGGACTTATTCTGGACAATGAACATTTTTCCAGCGTAGAAGTAGTAAACGGCAGGATAGCCGACGACGGAAGCCGCACGATAGTAGGCGGGATAGCGCTTCCCGGAATAAAGGAAGATATCGATCCAAAGGGAGAGCTGGAGCTTGTATCGGATCTTCCTGATTATATTGAAATAACGGCTAAAGCTGACGATTTTGAACTTGAAATGACAATGTCGGTTGTAATCCCGGTCTCGCTTGAAGATTTTGACACGGACAGCCTTGACGATCTGAAAAAACTCGGCAACGGTATCGACGATTTAAAAGATGCGATGGAAAAGCTGAAAAACGGATCAAAGGAGCTTTCAAAAGGCGCGGAAACGCTGGATAACGGAACCGGAGAGCTTTACAGCGGAATAAAAGAACTTTCGGGGGGTCTTGGCACTCTTTCCGGAAACAGCGATTCTCTTCGCAGCGGGGCAAAACAGGTATTTAATTCACTGCTTTCTACGGTAAATGCGCAGCTTGCCGCAGGCGGAATCGACGCGCCGAAGCTTACCGTGTCAAACTATGCGGACGTTTTAAACGGTATTATAGATACGCTTGATTCCGAAAAGGTTTACGCACAGGCGCTAAAAACCGTCACAGCAGCCGTTTCAAGCCGTGAAGAAGAAATCCGTGCCGCGGTAAAAGCCGAGATAAAAAATCAGCTGATCGCATCAGTAGGCGAATCACTTGCGGAGGCGATGCTGGAAAGCGATGAGATAAAGGGCATGATAGAAGAAAACGTAAAAGCTCAAAAAGAAAAGCTTATCGCGGAAAACATGGCTTCAGACGAGGTCAGTGCAAAGCTCTCGGCCGCAGCGCAGGGAGCAAAGTCCGTCATCGCCGCAAAGACGCAGCTTGACAGCTACAATGCATTCTATCGCGGAATAAAAGATTATACCGCCGGAGTTGACGCGGCGGCAAAGGGAGCCTCAAAGATAAAGCAAGGAGCAAAAGAACTTACCGACGGAACGGGACGGATTTCTGAAGGAGCAAAGGAGCTTTCCGACGGAATAGACCGTTTCGACTCGGAGGGTATTTCGAAGATCACGGAAGTTTTCGATGAAAAACTCGCAGACGCCGCAGAAAGATTTGCAAAACTCGTTGAGATATCAAAAGAAACAGAGCAGACAAAGTATGTGATAAGGAGCGCTTCTATCGGAAAATAAAAGAACGATTTTGATAGTTAACAAATCATTTTTGCAAACATAAGAAATCGGGGCAAAAGCCCCGATTTTCTTTATTTTCCTCACTTGAATTATGCCATGCGATAATATATAATGACCTCAAAAAGAACAAACGCCCTGGGGTGTTCGAAAAGCTGTTTTATTTTTGAACCTACATCTTGACATAAGGGATTTCTATATCGTCAGCGATATGTCACGCCTCATTTTTTAAGTGGAAGGCAGATTCGCCGGCTGCGATTACCCACCTGGCATTAGCTAGGCGTCAAAAAACATCAGTCCGGCACTTTGGGGTTATTTATTTTAAAGGGAGGAAAACCAAATGAGCAAAATTCAAATGAAGACGCCACTTGTTGAGATGGATGGTGATGAGATGACCAGAATACTCTGGCAGTATATCAAAGACGAATTGCTTTTACCGTTTATTGATCTTAAAACAGAGTACTACGACCTCGGACTGAAATATCGCGACGAGACCGACGACAAAGTTACTTTTGAAGCGGCGGAAGCTTGCAACAAGTATGGAGTAGGCGTAAAATGCGCCACCATTACTCCCAACGACGCGCGTGTAAAAGAATACAACCTCAAGGCTATGTACAAGAGCCCGAACGGTACTATCCGTTCCATCATGGACGGTACGGTATTCCGCGCTCCTATTATGCTTAAGAGCATTCCTCCCTACGTTCCTACCTGGGAAAAACCCATCACTATCGCCCGTCACGCATACGGCGACGTTTACAAAAACACCGAGATGAAGATCGACGGACCCGGTCTTGCCGAGCTCGTTTTCACAGCGGAAGACGGCACCGTTACCCGTCAGACCATTCATGAGTTCAAGGGCCCGGGCGTTATCCAGGGTATGCACAACCTCGACAAATCCATCAGCAGTTTCGCACGCAGCTGCTTCAATTTCGCCCTTGATACGAAGCAGGACGTATGGTTCGCTTCCAAGGACACCATTTCAAAGAAATATGACGGACGCTTCCGCGACCTGTTCCAGGAAGTATATGATACCGAATACAAAGAAAAATTCGAAGCGGCCGGCATTACTTACTTCTATACCCTTATAGATGATATCGTAGCCCGCGTTATCCGTTCAAAGGGCGGATTTATCTGGGCCT
>DFFO01000062.1 GCA_002369255.1 Lachnospiraceae bacterium UBA3774 | reverse complement strand
ATATTTTCAAGCGAAGGCGGGATGGCAATACCTCGATTTACAGAAAAACAAAGCCCCATCGCCTGGCCTTTTCCGTGATACGGGTCCTGACCTATGATGACAGCCTTGACTTTTGAAAGAGGCGTAAGCTCAAAAGCGCGATTGATAAGATCCGCGGGCGGAAAGACCTCGTAATGCGAATACTCATCTATCACCGTATTATAT
This sequence comes from Lachnospiraceae bacterium UBA3774, assembly GCA_002369255.1. Classification (GTDB taxonomy): domain Bacteria; phylum Bacillota; class Clostridia; order Lachnospirales; family Lachnospiraceae; genus UBA3774. Next base: position 12,703 of record DFFO01000062.1, on the reverse strand, counting down.
AGTTTTTTGTAATATGGCTTTGAAAACTCCGGTTTCAGTGCCGGAAGCCAGTCACCTCTGATCGCCGCCATCTGCCGTCTCCGGGAAAAACATATCATAAACTTCAAAAAAGTTTGAATCCGTCTTATATGAAATCGCGGAAAGGTCAAGGCTGTTCCAGACCGCGTCATTCCAAATCAAAGGGTTCTTTTTAAGAAAATCCTCAAGCGCTTCGATATAATAAGCGCTCTGTTTCTCAGAAGTAATGCGCTCTCTTGCGGCGTCGGATCTTACTTCGTCATAAGAATCCAGACATTTGATAATAACAAGCGAGTCATCTGATTCAAATACGGAGCTTACTTCTCCCTCATTGAGAGAAAAAGCAATCTCCTCCTCTTTTGACGGAAGCTCGCCTCTTGCCGCATACATTTCGGTTTTTCCGTTTTCATCATATTCGGATGCAACTGCGCCAAAGTCGGCTCCGTCCGCAATCTTTTGCGCCGCCTCGGAAAGCCGCGCCTTTTTGAGGGAAAGATCGGCGCCCGAAAGCCCCATTGTGGAGACTTTTATCCGTGCGAGTCTTATAATCCTCGCTTCGTCACGGCTGACCTCTATCTCAGCTTCGTCAAGCAGCGTTTTATATCCGCAGACAGCAAGCCTGTATGAATAATAAATATCATAAAGCTCATCCGCGGAGAGCTTCAATTCCTCCCTGTCAGCAGCCGAAAGCTTTGCAAACAGATAGTCTGCAGCCGACGCAGACAGTATTTCCTCGTCATGATCGAGTCTGATCCCTCTGCTGCCGGCAAGCAGGCTCCCTGTGTAAATCATTCCTATCCTGATCTTGATCTTTTCTTTCACCAGCTCGTCAAGATTCTTTTCAGATAGCGATACATTCCATATATCCGATCCGTACGTGCTTTCAATCATGTCTTTTTGCCCGAGGACAAGAATAAGCGCTTTTTTTAGAGCGATCTTATTGTCGCCTATGCGAAGCAGCGTTGCATTAACCTCTGCACGCGGCACCTGATCCTCTCCCCCTGAAGAACAGGAGCACAGGATCAGCGCAAAAGATATGATCAAAAGGAAAAATGTTTTTTTCAGACTGTCAAGCATTATATGAAAAGGACTTATCTTTCGTTTAAAACGTCCATGAATTTACAGGCGTTTTGATATGTTTGCTCTCCGAAAACCGCAGACCCCGCAACGATCACATTTGCGCCGGCACTGATCACGGACGAAACGTTATCAAGATTTATTCCGCCATCGACTTCTATATCAAAATCAAGGCCGCAGGCCTCTCTTAGATCCGCGAGTCTTTTTATCTTTTCCGTAACGTAACCTATGTATTTTTGTCCGCCGAAGCCCGGATTTACAGACATCAGCAATACCATATCGCAAAGGGAAAGCGCATATCTGACAGAGTCGATATCCGTTGCGGGATTAAGCGCGAGCGCCGCCTTTGCTCCGGACTGTTTTATGGCGTTCAGGGTTCTGTCAAGATGTCTGTCTGCTTCAGCATGCACGCAGATGATGTCTGCGCCGCATCTTCTGAAATCTTCTATATATCTGAGCGGGTTTTCTATCATCAGATGAACATCAAATACGAGATCCGTGTTTTTTCTAAGACTTTTTATGACAGGCATCCCGAAGGAAATACTCGGGACAAATGCCCCGTCCATAACGTCAAGATGCAGATACTTTGCTCCGGCGCGGGCTACATCGGATATTTCTTTTTCAAGCTTTGAAAAGTCGGCTGCCAAAAGCGACGGCGCCAATATTTTTTCTCTCATTCTAAACCTCGTCAGTATTGCTTTTTAACTTTCGCTTCGCAATATATTTTTTTGTAGTTTTCATATCTGATACGACTTATCTTTCCGGCATTTACAGCGTCCTTTACGGCGCACTGTCTTTCTCCGATATGTACGCAGTCTTTAAAAGCGCACTTGGCCGTATAAGAAGAAAACTCCGGATAGTATTCGGAAAGTTCCTCAGGAGAAACGTTTTCCGGTTCAAATGCAGTAAAACCGGGAGTATCCATGATAAAAGTATCTTCACAGATCCTGAAAAGCTCAGTATGCCTTGTGGTATGGCGTCCCCTGCCGAGTTTCCGGCTCAGCTCTCCTGTCTGCATTTCGGCCCCGGGTACCAAAAGATTTACAAAAGACGACTTTCCGGCTCCTGACGGGCCCGAAATAATGCTCATTTTTCCGTACAGCGCCTCTTTTAAGGGTAAAACGGATGACGGTTCAAATGTGCTGATAACGAAAAGCGCCACTCCCGAATCTTTATAAATATTTTTTAACTCGTCCGTTTCTTCAGGCAGGCAAAGATCCTTTTTGTTGAATACAAGGATCGGGCAAATGCCGAGACTCCTGTAATATATCAATAGCTTGTCGATCAAAAGCGGTGCGGGCGAAGGTTCTTTTGCCGCAAAATACAAGACTACTGTATCTACGTTTGCCGCGGCAGGTCTGTACAATTCGTTTTTACGCGGAAGCACCGCGCAGATACTTGCACCGGCCTTTTCTTCCGTTTCAACTTCGACCATATCTCCGGGAAGCGGTCGGATCTTCAGATTTCTGAAGCTGCCTTTGGCCTTGCATTCATACACGGTTTGTCCGTCATGAACGTAATAAAAACCGCCTATTCCTTTTATGATGCGCCCGAGAGTCTTCATCCGCTTTAGTTGTCAGACGAGATATCGCCCGATGAGGTATCCGGCTCTCTGTATTCACCGATAACTATATCAACGTAGGTTCCTTCTTCTACGGTTTTTCCGGAAGAAGGAGTCTGGCCTATGACTTTTCCGTCCATGCTCTTATCATCGGTTTCTTCGGTTTCGGTATTTCCTATATAGAGGCCGACGGATTGAAGCTTGGATTTTGCTTTGTCTCTGGAAAGGCCTTCAAGGTCGGGGACCTGAACCGTAGCCGTCTGAGTCTCCTTCGGACCCTTGCTGACAGTAAAGCTGATCGCCGTACCTTCCTCAACGGTAGTTCCGGGATCCGTGTTCTGGAGCATAACGTCGCCCTTTTCGGTATTGTTGCTGTATTCATAACTGACGGTACCGACTGTCAGCTTGTAGGACGCAAGCCTCTCGCGGGCCACTCCCTCTTCGAGATCTATCAGTGAAGGTACAGTTGTAGTGGCCACCGTCTTTCCGGAGCTTACAATGATTGTTACAAGCGTATCTTTTGAAGCTGAAGTATTTGACGCGGGCTCTGTTCTGATCACAAGTCCGGCGTCAATCACCTCGCTTGCTTCCTGAATGAGCGTATCGCTGACATTTGTAAAACCGGCGTTTCGAAGAATGGATCTTACCGCTTCGGGTGTTTTGCCGGTAAGTCCGTCCGGAACGAGTATTCCGGCAGACGCAGCAGTGATCTTTGCGTTGATCACGGTGCCTGTACTAACGCTTGTTCCCTGTTTGATATCCTGATCGTATATTTTTCCCTCTTCAAAACCGGTATTTTCAACGTAAGTGACTTTAAGCTCAAGTCCGAGCTTTCCGAGCTCAAGCTCCGCTTCTTCATAGGTCTTTCCGGTAATGTCGATCATTTCGACAATGCTTGTCTCCGTGCTTTCTTCCTTGGATCCGTTTCCGAAATCAAAAAGTCCGCAGGCTTTTACTCCGACAATAAGAAGGATGATCACCACAACGGCGGCAACGCCTATGCCTATATATGTCACGAGTTTTTCAAAACGCGCTTCGGATTCATCGGTCTCATCGTCTGATTCTTCCCCGATATCATCGATATCTTCAAAATCTTCCTTTGCACTCTTGACTGCGCCGGCTTCGATCGCCTTTCTTACTTTGTCGCTCGGGACTTCCTTTGTTCCCGTCTTGCCAAGGGGCTCCGCGCCTTCGACAGTTTTTGCTCCGGCTGCAGCGATGCCTGCCGCTGCGGATGATTCCAGATTTACAAAATCTTCATTCGGCGAAGTAAGAGCTTTTTTCAGATCCGCAATCAGCTCCGTCGCGGAAAGATATCTGTCTTCCGGATCTTTTTGGGTACATTTTAAAATAATCTTTTCAAGACTTACCGGGATGAGCGGTTCATAAACGCTCGGAGGAACCATCTCGCCCTGAATGTGAAGCAGCGCGACTGCTACTGTGGAGTCTCCCTCAAACGGAACTCTGCCGGTAAGCATTTCATACATAGTAATACCGAGGGAATAAATATCGCTCCTTTCGTCACAGTGGCCGCCCTTTGCCTGTTCGGGAGAAATATAATGAGCGCTGCCCATCGCTTTTTCCTTTATGGTCTGACCCGAAACGGCTCTTGCGATACCGAAATCAGTAACGTAAACCTTTCCTTCCTTCGATATCATGATGTTCTGCGGCTTGATATCCCGGTGAACGATATGCTCGCTGTGCGCGGCCTCAAGTCCGTATGCGACCTGCAGAGCCACTTCGATAGCCTCGCGGATACCGAGTTTCCCTCTTCTGTCTATATATTTTTTCAGGGTGATGCCCTCGATAAATTCCATTACGATATAATGAGAGCCCTCTTCCTCACCGACGTCAAAGACTTTGACGATGTTAGGATTTGAAAGGCATGCGGCAGACTGTGCCTCCATGCGGAATTTCGCCACGAATGTCTGATCCTGCGCATATTCGTTTTTGAGAACTTTTATGGCTATGATGCGGTTGAGTTTTTTGTCCAGCGCTTTATATACGTCAGACATCCCGCCTTCGCCGATCTTTCCGATAATCTCATATCTGTTCGCAAGTATCTGTCCTGAAACAATTGACATTATTGTTTTCCTCTCTTATAACTCAGGGTCGATAACGATCAGGGAGATGTTATCGCTTCCCCCGTTTTTCTTTCCCGTTAACATAAGCTGCTTTACACAGTCTTCGGTTTTAGGATTGTTTTTTATGATATCAAAAATGCCCTGATCGTCTATCATATTGGTAAGACCGTCCGAGCATAATAATACTTTATCTCCGGGCTGCAGTTTCGTTTCAAAAAAGTCCGCCTCAACGTCGTATGAAGAACCGACGGCGCGGGTGATAATGTTTTTGTTTATGTTGTACTCATCGCTGTTTCTGTCCAAAACTCCCTTGCAGGCAAGCTCCTCGACAAGAGAGTGGTCTTTTGTGATCTGCCGGATTTCCTTTCCGATAACGTAAAGTCTGCTGTCTCCGATATTGGCCGCAAAAAGATCGTCTCCGATGATTGTGGCCAGCACCATAGTCGTTCCCATTCCACGAAAATCGAGATTGTCTGAGGCAGAATTGTAAACCTTCATATTTGCGCAGGAAACCGCTTTTTTGAACAAGTCGCGCAGACTCCCGCCATCTTTTTCGGACATAAAAACCTTTACCGCGGTACTCACGGCAAATCTGGAAGCATACTCTCCTGCTTTGTGTCCTCCCATACCGTCGGCAACGATAAAAAGATTGGAAAGAACGCCCACCTGTTCAGGCGATGCATAAATATAATCTTCGTTCTGTTTACGGACCAGACCCGTATCGCTTGCCGCGTAATACTTCAAGAAAGACCTTCCTTTCCCTGCGTTTTTATCTCGCTCATAGTTTCAAGACGCAATTGACCGCAGGAGCTGTCAATATCGCTTCCGAGCCTTCTTCTTATAGTAACATTTATTCCTTTATTTTCCAAGGTTTTTTTGATGCCGGCCAAAGAAAAATCACCTACTCTTGCATAGTTTCTTTCCTTTATCGGATTAACAGAAATAAGATTCAGATGACAGTGCAGCGGCAAGAGATACCGGGCAAGTTCGTCGATCGTTTCCCTGCCGTCATTGAGATCCTTTATGACGCTGTATTCAAACGTTACGCGCCTTCCGGTCTTTTCAAAATAATAAACGCAGGCGTCCCTGATATCCGCGACGGAATACTTTTGCGCTATGGGCATGGTTTTCTTTCTTAACTCGTCATTTGGCGCATGAAGCGAAATGGCAAGCGTTACCGGAAGGTCTTCGTCCGCAAGTTTTTTTATCTGAGGAACAAGGCCGCACGTAGATAGCGTAATATTGCGCCTGCTCATATTGTAGCCTTCACTGTCGCTTATCAGTCTTATAAATCTGATCGTGTTGTCATAATTGTCCAGCGGTTCGCCGGAGCCCATTATCACGACGTTTGATATCCTCTCTCCCGTAATGCGGCCGATCTCATATACCTGTTCAAGCATTTCCGACGCGGTAAGATTTCTTGCAAGGCCGTTTACAGTCGAAGCGCAGAACCTGCATCCCATGCGGCACCCTGCCTGCGAGGATATACATACGGAATTTCCGTGTTTATAACGCATAAAAACGCTTTCAATGATATTTCCGTCATGCAGCGCGAACGCAAATTTCTTTGTGCCGTCAAGCTTTGATTCCAGCACGCGCACGATAGTCAGCGGATAAAGGGCGGCATTTTCTTTCAAAATACCGATGGTTTCTTTTCCGACGTTTTTCAGATCGTCAAAATCGCGGGCAAGATTGTTATGAAACCATCTGAAAATCTGACCGGCGCGAAAAGCCGGAAGCCCGCATTTTTTTATCAGGGCTTCAAGTTCTTCGTAATATAAAGTTTTTATATCTGCTTTTTGATCCATATTGCGTAATAATCTATAGGCGCTTTAAACGCCTTATTCCGGTTTTTTATACAGTGAGACGTAAAAACCGTCCGTTTCACCGTCCAGCCCCGGTAAAAGCTGTATATGGCCAAGTTTCGAACTTTCAAGGTTGCCTTGCGAAAAAGGTCTGCCTGACAGTTTTGACGAAAAATCAACCGGCGTCATTCCAAGGCTTTCAAGATATCTCCCGTTTTCTTCATTTTCTTCATAGCTTATCGTACAGGTGCTGTAAACCATCAGGCCGCCTTTTTTCAGATACTTTACCGCATTTTTCAGCATGCTTTTCTGAAGCGCCGACAGTTCGCTTATCTTTTCTTTTGTGACGCGGTACCTGATCTCGGGGCGCTTATATACGCTTCCAAGCCCGGAGCAGGGAAGATCCGCCATTATAAAATCATATTTTTCATCGTCTTCAGCGTAAAAAACGGTTGCGTCCTTTTTCTGTATAATAATATTTTCAAGGCCGCATCTTTTTGCATTTTCGGCTATTTTTTCAAGCTTTCCGTCCGTTATATCACGCGATACAACAGTGCCTTTCCCTGCCATATCGGCAAGAGCGATCGTCTTTCCGCCGGGGGCCGCGCACATATCCAGGATCAGACTGCCCTTAGATGGCGAGAGGATCTCGCATGCAAGGCATGAACCGACGCCCTGGAATTGTATCAGACCGCGCGAGAAAGCCTTTAACCCGGATAGATTTGTATATCCCTCCAAAAAATACGCATTATCAGCCAGCAAAGATCTCCTTGCTAAGACGCCGTCGCTCTCAAGCAATGAAATTATCTCTTCCTCTGATCCGCGCGAGAAAACAAATCTGCAAGACGCGCCGGGGCGCGCAATATCTTCCGGATCCGCTCCTCTTTGTTTCATTATCGATGAAAAAATATCCTCTTTTGCCTTTTGCGGAGAATAGTCTTTCCCTTCTTCAATATCTCTTGTATATTTGCGCAAAAGACCGTTTACAAAGCCTTTGAGTCCGAAGAGTTTTCTTTTTTCCGCTATCTTTAAGGCTTCGCTGCATACCGCGAACGCGCCGATATCGGGAAGAAATTTTAACTGGTAGATACTGATGCGAAGAACATTTCTGATAACGGGTCTGTGCTTTGAAACGTTTTTGCCGGAATAAAAAGCTATGACCTGATCGATAAAAGGCAGGTTTTCAAGCGTTCCGTTGACAAGAAGTTTTACGAGTTTTGAATCGCTCGGGGAAAAACTGCTTTTTAAGAGCGCTTCATTCATGATCTCATGGCTTTTTTTACCGTCGTCAACCTTGCACAATATATCGACGGCCGTTTCCCTGGAAGTTTTCAATTTTCGCCTCCGAGCGTTTCACCTGCCATAATATGTACACCGCGAAGAAAATCAGCTGCTTTCATTCGCTTTTTCCCCTCGGCCTGAAGTTCGTTTATCGTAAGGGTTCCTTTCCCGCAGCAAATAGCAAGCGTCTTATCCGCGCAAAGAATTTCTCCGGCGCGGCAGGTAACGCCGCTTTCATTTGAAACGTCGGCGTCAAATATTTTCACTCTCTGCCCCTTATATAACGTATAAGCGCCGGGCCAGGGATAGTACGCCCTTATCTTTCTTTCTATCGACGCAGCGTCATTGCTCCAGTCTATCAGTCCCTCTTCTTTTTTTATCATACCGGCATAGCAGGTCTTTCCTTCTTGCTTTACGCCTTTAATCTCTCCGGCAGCGAGCCGTCTTATAGTGTCATAAAGAAGCTTTCCTGATATTTCGGAGAGCTTGTTTTCGAGCGACTGCGCAGTTTCTTTCTTTTCTATCGCAACCTTTTGGGAAAGCAGAATGTCGCCTGTATCGAGGCCTTCGTCCATAAGCATGGTCGTAACGCCGGTTTCTTTTTCTCCCGCAAGAATACAGGCGCTGATAGGCGAAGCTCCTCTGTACATCGGCAAAAGCGAGGTATGTACGTTAATGCACCCGTATTTCGGAATATCAAGAAGCTCCTTCGGAAGGATCTGTCCGTAGGCCATCACGCAGATAAAATCCGGTTTTAAAGCGGATATTTCAGAAATAAATTCCGGGTCTCTCGCTTTTTCAGGCTGAAGTACTCTGATGCTGGAAGCAGCCGCTGCGGTCTTGACCGGAGAAGGAACCGGCGTTTTGTGACGGCCTTTCGGCGCGTCAGGCTGCGTAACTACCGCTATCAATTCATATTCGGAATCTATCAGCGTTTCAAGCGCGGGAACCGCTATCTGCGGCGTACCCATAAAAATTATTTTCATAATATTATCTCCGGCATTTGATCTTGTCTGTTGATTTTATCATCTTTAGCGCAAAATGGCAATTTCAGGCATTTAAAAACGCCCCTTTTAAAAGGAGCGTTTGATTATCAGGCCTCTTTTTTCAAATATCGGATATATTCGACGTTTTCATGTTCCGAAATGATCTTTTTCATGGCAGCATACGTTTCGTCCCGAAGCTTTTTCTGAGCCTCTTTTGGCGAAAGGCTTTTGTCAGGATAGATAGGTTCTGAGACGGTAACTGTCATTGCGGGGCGTTTAGAGAGCGCAAACAGTCCTTTTCTCTTTCTGTAGGTTGTTGCCATGGGAATTACCGGAACGTTTGCTTTTATTGCATATCTGAACGATACGTCCGTAAAGGGGCGAAGTCCCGTATAATACGGCCATATATGCGCCTCGGGGAAAATCGTCATGCTCCCGCCGTCGCAAAGGATTTTATTTACGGCATTCATAAAAGGGCGCATAGCCGAAAACTCCGTGGGGATCGGGACACAGCCGAACATCTGAACTATATTACGCAGAAACGGTATTGAAACCGCGTCGGGATTTGCGATCACGTATCCTTTTTTGGGAAACGAAGCCGTAGCCGGAAGGAATGAGTCAAACATCTGCGTATGATTTGCGTAAAGGATATATCCGCTCTTTTTGACTTTTTTTATGGCTTTTTTGTTTTCGTATTTAAGCCCGTGCCACAGCTTCATAAAGAGCCAGACAAGCGGAACGGCAATCACGTAATAAAGGAAAAATCCGGCAGCCTTCCAAAGCGGGTTTGTATGTATAAACCGAAATTCTTTTCCGACCTTTGCGGTCTTTATATCATTTCCGGCAAAATCGTCATTTAATTCATCAGAATAATATATTATCTTCTTGGCCTTCATTTTTCTTCATTTCTATGGCTTCCCTGAACATATCTTCCATTCTGTCCATGCAGTAGTCAAAATCGAACTGTTTTGAGAAACCTTCGTAATCTTTTTTGCATTTTTCAAGCTCGGAAGGATTGTCAAGCCAGTAATCTATCTTCCCGGCAAGATCTTCAGGGCTGTCATACTTGAACAGATTCCTGTCGCTAAGAGCAAAATATCTTGTGGCGCTTTTGGGTGAATCTGCGATCACCGGAACTTTTCCGCAGGCTATCGCTTCGAGCGCGGCTATTGATTCTATTTCTATTTCTGCGGGATGAACATACAGATCTGCAGCATTGATGACCTTTATAAGATCGTTCCTGTTGAAGAAAGCAAGTATGGGTTTTTCTATGCCAAGCTTTTCGGAAAGACTCAAAATAGCGTCTTTTCTCGGGCCTGTTCCGGCAAATACGAGTCTGATCCTGTCTTTGTATTTTGACAGGGCAGCTGCCCTCAGCAAAATATCATGCGATTTTTCGGGGCTGTATCTCGCTGTAAAAAGGATAACGAATTTATCCTTCCACCCTTCCGGGCGTTTTACCGCGGTAGGTACAAAAGCGCTTCCCACGCCGTTTGATATGATCTTTTTGTTTGTTCTGCCTACCACGCCCTCAAAAACGTCGCATATAAACTGCGTGGGATAATGGATAATATCGCAATATCTGTAGAGCCTCTTGTAAAGGATCTTGTACGTGACAAAATTGGCAAAACGGAAATTTTTCATGAAAATATGCCCGGTTATATTCTCAGCCTGACAGTGAAAACCGGCTGTCAAAGGAATACAGTTTTCGTGCGCATAAATGGCCGCGGCCTTTCCGAGGCCGAAGGGCATCATAACATGTACCACGTCTGCGCCGTCAATGGCTTTTTTCAGGACGTCTTTTTCGACTCTTGCGATGGTTACGCCGTTTTTGCGGACATAACCTTTAAGCGGTCCGAAATTGAATTTTCCGACAACGTAATAATCTTCTTGACCTCTTTTATCTTCATCGGGGCAAACCACTCTAACGGTATGACCTTTTTTTCGCATTGTGCGGATAAGATTCATTGCCGCTATGGTAGTGCCGTTGTTTTCTTTTCCGAGAACATCTGAAACGACGGTGATAATCATAAGAAAAAAATACCTCTCATCCTTTTGATAAGAGGTATTATATCATATAATTCAGGGTATTACATCTATTAATTGCATATTATGCAAAATCTTTTTGAGACGGCTTTCCTTCGCAGCAAGGATCATCCTCTTTTTGGGGAGCGGCCTTGGGAGCTGATTGAGTAACGTCTCCTATCCCTGCCGTTTCCGCAAATATCACATTGTTAGTGACCGCTTTGACTGCGTCCGTGGGTATTATCAGTTTGCTTGCGGTCCCGTCCGAAAGCTTGACAAGCGCCTCATATTTCTTCAGTTCCAATACCGCAGCGTCGGCACCGGCTTCTTTGAGAGCGATCAAACCGTCAGCTTCCGCTTTTTTCTTAAGGTAAATCGCTTTTGCTTCACCTTCTGCTCTGGCAATCCTTGCGTCTCTTTCACCTTCGGCCGCAAGAATAGCCGCCTGCTTGTCGCCTTCCGCCCTCGTAATGGCTGCCTGCTTGTGTCCTTCGGCCTGAAGAAGGGTCTCGCGGCGGTCGCGTTCGGCCTTCATCTGTCTTTCCATCGCGTCTCTGATCTCTGCGGGAGGAATGATATTCTTGATCTCGACACGAACTACCTTGATTCCCCAGGGGTCCGTTTCCTTGTCTATGATCTCGCGCATCTTCGTATTGATGAGATCGCGGCTCGTCAGCGTCTCGTCAAGATCCAGCGCGCCTACAATATTACGAAGCGTGGTCGCGGTAAGGTTTTCCATGGCGGAAATGGGATTTATGGCGCCATAGGTATAAAGCTTTGCGTCCTGAACGTAAAAATAAACCACAGCGTCGATCTTCATGGTTACGTTATCTTTTGTGATAACATTTTGAGGCGGAGAATCGAGAAGCTGTTCTTTTAGAGTGACTTTTTTTACTATGCTCGAAACAAACGGGATCTTGACGTGGAGTCCCGCGTCCCAGGTCTCTTTGTATTTTCCGAGCAATTCAATGACGTACTTCATTGACTGAGGAACTATACGGATGTTGGCAAATACAATTCCAAGTACGACAATGACAATTAATAACACAATTACCGTTCCTACGTTGAATCCAGAACCCATAACAGTTCCTCCTTTTTATTATTTTATCAGCAGCGATCTTCCTGTCATTTCGGCGGGTTTTTCAAGCCCCATTATATCAAGAAGCGTAGGGGCAAGATCGCAAAGTCTGCCTCCTTTATCGAGCGACAGGCCGTCATTACTGATCAGCATAAACGGAACCGGATTTGACGTATGCGCCGTCATGGGCGAGCCGTCCTCCTGTTCCATAACCTCACAATTTCCGTGATCGGCGCAAATAAGCATCACGCCGTCTTCTTTCAGTATCGCGTCGGCAGCTGCGCCCACACAGGCATCTACCGTTTCAACGGCTTTTATCGCGGCGGACAAAACTCCCGTATGGCCGACCATATCAGGGTTTGCAAAGTTTGTTATGATAAGGACATATTTTCCGCCCGAGATAGCCTCAACGAGCTTTTCTCCCACCTGCGGCGCGCTCATTTCGGGTTGAAGGTCATAAGTGGCCACTTTCGGAGACGGAACAAGGATCCTGTCCTCACCGGGATCCGGCTCCTCAATTCCTCCGTTGAAGAAAAACGTAACGTGCGCATATTTTTCGGTTTCGGCAAGCCGAAGCTGTTTAAGACCGAGCTGTGAAACGTAACGCCCGAGAGTATTTTTCGGATGTTCTTTAGGAAAAGCGACGGTAACGTTTGGCATGGACGCGTCATATTCGGTAAAGCATACATATGTAAGCGAACTGATGTACCTGCGCGAAAAACCGTCAAATTCGGGATCGACGAAGGCTCTCGTGATCTCTCTTGCCCTGTCGGGACGGAAATTGAAGA
>DFFO01000070.1 GCA_002369255.1 Lachnospiraceae bacterium UBA3774 | reverse complement strand
GAACAAAATGCTCCCCAGTGCACCCGGAAAAGCGCCAAGGAGACCGATCGCGGGTGCAGAGGAGAATAAAATGCTCCCCAGTGCACCTCGGAACATCAAAATAGTATAAAAACCGGGTGCAGAGGAACCACAATGGTCGATCTCTGCACCCGGTTCGAGAATCTTTGGGTTGTACAAGCGGTTTACGCTGTAAAGAAGGTAATGAGCCCTTGTACGAGAATGAAGATAATCAAAATCGGCAAAACGAAAGTGAGAAAAGGACGCAGTTTTTTGGACAGCTTAAGTCCGCGGCCCGTATTCGTTTCTTCGATATATTTGTCAAAGCCCCAGCCCCATTTGGTGACGCAGAACAGAAGATAAATCAGCGAACCGATAGGCAGCAGGAGATTGCTGACTGCAAAATCTTCCATATCGAGAACGCCCTTGCCACCTATGTTCAATCCGCTCCAGATATTGAATCCGAGCACACAGGGGATGCTGGTTACGAGGATAAAAATACAGCCGATAAGAGACGTTTTTTTGCGGCTCCAACCGAAGTTTTCCATAGTAGTTGCGATAAGGTTTTCGAAAACCGCGATAACAGTAGAAAAACTGGCAAACGTCATAAACAGGAAGAAAAGTGAACCCCAGATACGTCCGCCGGGCATATTTGTAAACACCTTGGGAAGAGTTGCAAAGATAAGGCCGGGGCCTTCGCCGGGATCAACGCCAAAACTAAAGCAAGCAGGGAAAATAATGAGACCGGCCATAATAGCTACGAAAGTGTCAAGGCCGCAGATCCTTACGGCTTCACCGGTAAGCGAACGGTCTTTTGACATATAGCTTCCGAAGATTTCCATGGCTGCAACGCCGAGGCTGAGAGTGAAGAATGACTGGTTCATTGCGGCTGTGATTACTTCGCCAAGACCCGCCTGCGACGCACGCTTAAAGTCGGGAACAAGATAAAACTTCAGTCCGTCCAAACCGCCGGGAAGCAGTATTGAATGAACCGCCAAAATGATAATAAGGGCAAGAAGCGCGATCATCATCCATTTTGTAATGCGCTCGAGGCCTTTTTGTATTCCAAAGCTGCATACGAGGAAGCCGGCAACAACGGTAATGGCCATAAAGATGGTCATTTCCATGGGATTGCCGAGCATGTTTGAAAACGCGGAATCCGCCGTGGCAGGAACTGCGGGGTCGATAGCGCCGCCAGCAAACTTTGCGAAAAAGTCAAGCATCCATCCGGAAACTGTGGTGTAATACATCATGAGAAGGATACATCCGGCAATGCAAAACCATCCGTGAATATGCCATTTCGAGCCCTTCGGTTCAAGCTCTTTGTATGCGCCGACAGCGCTTTTTCTTGACGCGCGGCCGACAGCGAGCTCCATGGTAAGAACCGGCACGCCCATTATTATCAGAAAGAGCAGATAAAACAGCACAAAAACGCCGCCGCCGTACTTTCCGGTAATATAGGGGAAACGCCAGACGTTGCCTATTCCGATGGCACAGCCCGCGCTTACAAGCAAAAAGCCGAGCCTCGATCTAAAGTTTTCACGATTCATAGTTGATTCCTCCCTCTTATATAGAAAAATATTATACAAAAACACTTAAAAAAAGACAAGAACGAAGGGGCGGTAAAATGGGGTTGAAAGAAGACACGGATTTCTTAAAAAAAGTCAACTACGATTCACTTAATCGTACTTGAGTTTTTTTTAATTTCATTCTTTATAAAATATTTATAATAGAGCGTTTGACTATGGCTTTTGCAGTAGATATAATAACCATGCTGTGCCCGTTTTGGGGCATTATGAGGTACTGTTTTGAACGAGAGAATCATTAATATACTTTTAGAATCTTTTCCGAAGATCATCGTCCCGGGTCTCTTGATGACGATACCGCTGACGGTCATCGCTTTTTCACTTGCGCTCATTATCGGGCTTGTTACTGCGATGATACAGTTTGCGAACATTAAAGTCCTAAAACAGCTTGCGAGATTTTATATCTGGGTAGTCAGAGGGACGCCGCTGCTTGTTCAGCTGTTTGTGGTTTTCTACGGACTGCCGAGCGTCGGTATTCTGATAGACCCATTCCCGGCTGCTGTTATAGTATTTGCTGTAAATGAAGGCGCGTACAGCGCGGAGACTATCAGAAGCGCGCTTGAAGCGGTTCCGTCCGGGCAGCTTGAAGCCGGATACTGCGCCGGCATGACGTATATGCAGACTATGAGACGGATCATACTGCCTCAGGCGCTCAGAACCGCCATTCCTCCGCTTTCAAATTCTGTCATATCGATGCTCAAAGATACTTCGCTTGCCGCGAACATCACCGTCGCGGAAATGCTGATGGCCACGCAGAGGGCTGTCTCCGTATATTATGAGCCGCTTTGGCTGTACCTTGAGGTAGGCCTTATTTATCTTTTGTTTACGACTGTATTTACATGGCTTCAAAGGCTGCTCGAAAAACGGCTCAATCTGTCGGTAAAGGGAGGCAGCCATGCTTGAAGTTAAAAATCTAAAAAAATCCTTCGAAGGAAGAAATATTCTCCGGGGTATCGATATAAGTGTGGAAAAAGGCGACGTGATAGCCGTCATAGGCCCGAGCGGAGCGGGAAAGACCACGCTTTTGCGCTGCATGAATTATCTCGAAAAAGCCGACGAGGGGACTATGATATTCGGCAGCGAGACCTACAATATGCCGAAAATACAGAAAAAAGACATTCTTGCCATAAGGAAACGGACGGCTTTTGTTTTTCAGAATTACAACCTTTTCTCAAACAAGACTGCGTTAAAAAATATTACGGAAGGGCTGATAATCGGCAGAAAGATTCCCAAAGACACAGCTGTGGCAACTGCCGTGAAGATGCTTGAAAAGGTCGGGCTTGCGGGCTATGAAGACTATTATCCGGTTCAGCTTTCGGGAGGCCAGCAGCAAAGGTGCTCCATAGCAAGGGCAGTCCTGACCGAGCCTGAGCTGCTGCTGGCAGATGAACCCACCGGCAATCTGGACAGCAAGTCTACCACCGAGATCATGGAGCTTTTCAAGCGGCTTAATGAGGAAAAGGGCCTGACTATCCTGCAGGTAACTCATTCATCGGAAACGGCGGAGTACGGAAAGAGGATAATCAGACTGGCAAACGGGAAAGTTGCAGGTTAAAGAAAATAACTGATATCAACGCTGTTAGCACTCAATAAAATTGAGTGCTAATTTTTTCTTGACTTTTTCTATCCCCGGAATTATACTTTTTCATAGTGAAGTAAATACAGAAAGGAAGTGTTTTATTATGGCAACAAAAAAGGGGAGTCTTTCCATCAACAGTGAAAATATCTTTCCTATCATCAAGAAGTGGCTGTATTCCGACCACGATATCTTTTACAGGGAACTGGTGAGCAACGGCTGCGATGCGATCACCAAGCTTAAGAAACTGGAGATGATGGGTGAATATACCCTTCC
>DFFO01000005.1 GCA_002369255.1 Lachnospiraceae bacterium UBA3774 | reverse complement strand
TTATATTTGCATAGCCGGTATAGGAAAGATCAGCCTTTCCGTTTACCGTATAATACAGTTTTCCGTCCGAATGCCGCACTATGGTAACAATGCTTTTGGCGCTTTGCTCCTCTTCACTGTCGGATATCTTATCTTCTGCAAGCATGATAGATGAATCGTCCTCTGTGGCAAGGACTTTTTCGGAAATCACGGCCGTCATACCAAGGGCAAGCAGGAAAGCAAAGGCAGTAGTTATCCTATGCATTTTCTTCATTTCGGGCTCCTTTCTCCGCAAACGTTTTATCTGTACTTTTTTACCTGATACTCTGCTGTTATTTTTTCGGAATATCCGTTACCTCAGTCCAGTTGTTTTCGTCAAATATATTATCATGCACCTTGTAAAGCGCAGCGTCCGTAAGATCAAATGTTACGCCGCGGTATTTTCTCGTATCCCAGTTGTGCGAAAGCGTGATGATAACGTCTTCGTTTGTCTTGGCGTCGGAATTTACGGGATTGCCGGTATATGGATTTACAGGATTATCTATTACTTCCTTCATTGCAAGAGTGGGCACGTCGGCAAGCGTCATAAACTCATCGGAAGTATTAAAGCCCTTCGCGCCGAAGTCTTTTACCATAAGGACGGGGTTCCAGCCCTCAAGATCCATAAAATCAAATTCCATTTCCTTGAAGTCCCTGAGCTGATATCCGTGATCCGAGCAGATGATGATGCGGGTATTGTCATATACGCCCTGCTCCCTAAGGTAATCAAGCCACTCTCCGATATGCTTATAGGCCGCGGCGTTTACAAGATAATGTCTTCTCGCACGGCGCGCGCGATTTGTATCCGTAGAGATCGGAGTAATGTCATAATCCGGGATCACGGACGTATCCTCGTGCGTGGTATCATTTACCATCATCAGGAAAGTATTTCCGTCATCTTTGACCGCCGTCAGTTTCTTAAGATTCTGCAAAACGGGATAAACCTCCCAGAACTCTTTGTTCATATCGCTGTCCGACGAGGCGCTGACATATCTTCCGTTATCGTAAAAGAGTCCCCTGACCGCAACGGGAAGGCTTCTGAATATACTATAGCAGATAAAATTGCGTTTCTGCATGCCCTCAAATCCCGTCAGCATTTCTTTTGAGGATTCGGTCATATATGCGCCTTTTGTAATATGCGCGGTAACGTTGGGATATTTGTCATATATGCTTATATCCGGCACCATGTTGTAATTGCCGGTATAGGGCGGGTCGCAGACTGTTACCGTGTAATCGGCGTCGTTAAACAGGCCCGGCATCAGCGTCATTGCCTCATCGTTTTTCTGCGGGAGGGTCTTGTCTTTGCGCTCATTGATCTTTACGGGCGTATAGTCATATCCTCCGAAAAGCGAAGGTGCGCTGTGGTTTGTATTTCTGCCAAAAGAGACGGTATTCGGATAATACGTAAAGCCGTCAAACTGTTCCAGCAGGTCTTCTCTTTCCATGATAATGGGCACGTAAGGGCTGATTGCGCGATCAAGCATGAGTACGATCACGTTTTTTCCGTTTTTGCTCAGCGGAATGATCGGTTCTATCTCGTCATTTTCGGCTTCCTCTTCGGATTTTTGCTGCGCATATACCGCATTTACGTCCTTCTGAATGCCTATCATGCTATATATCGAAAAGGCGACGGCAACCATAATGCAAACCGAGTAAAAAAACTTTACGGCCTTTTTCCATTTGGTCATGACCAGCCAAAGCAGCATGACGGAAAATGCGAGCACAAGGAAATTGAGCGTTTTTAAATAGAGGTTCGATTTCGGGACGTTGTCAAGAACAAGATATACGTTCATATTTCCAAGACTTCCGCCAAAGAAGAAAAAGTCTATCACACTGACGATCGATATAATCCACAGCGCATAAGTCAAAAAGTTCTTTGCCCTGTTTGTGCCGAGCGCATAAAATACCGAAAGCCATATGACAAAAAAGCCGGCAAATACCGTAAACGTATTGATTATCAAAAATACCGGTCCGTAACTCAGGCTGATAAATTCTACGGGTGAGGCGTTGATAACGCAGACGGGCACGTACAGTCCCGCAAAAACCGACATAAATACAGCCCCGAGTATAAATATTTTTTTGTCGACAAGCTCCGGCTCCGGCCTTTCTTTTTTCACAGTACCCGACGCGCTGCGTCTTTTCATGATTATATTTTTGCAAAGCGAAAAGAGATTGTTAAGCGTCCAGTAAAAGACAAGGCCGCTCGGGCTGTTGTACAAAAGCACAAGGAAGATCAGCGCCGTAACGTAAAGAGTAAGCTTTTCTTTTAGGGCAAATCCCTTTGTATAGATCATTCCGGAGACAATATTGATAGCCGTCATAAGGATAGGCAGCAGATTGACGGAAAGCCCGCCTATGCGGATCAGCCCGTCGGGATCTCCGAGGTTTTTCAGAAAAAGGAAAGATGTTCCTCCGAGCACGTCAAGATTGCTCAGATAATGATAAGCCGCAATAAAAAACGGAATCTGCAAAAGAAGCGATACCATTCCGCGAAGAGCGAATATGGGCTTGTATCCCTGCTGACGGTAATATGTCTGCGTCATCATATAACGCTCGTCGCCCTTAAAGGCCTTTTTTATATGATCGAGCCACGGCTTCATTTGCTTCTGGCGATCACGCTCCAGCTCCTGCATCGCGTCCGAACGCTTATAAAGCGGCAGAACAAGGAAATTAATGATAAGGCTGACGCAGATGATCGCTATCCCGGCATTGTTTATTTCAAGATAAACGGTCGAAAAGATAAATTCGATAATCATTTCGATCGGTGCAATGATAAGATTGTAAAGAATTGTCCCCAGCATTATTTCGCCTCCGCTTTGGCTTCGGATTTTTCAGACGTTGTCCCGGCAGTCAGATAATCAACAGTCAGTCCGGCCGCAAGGCCCTTGTTGCACCAGCCTTCGTCGCGCACACTCTTGCGAAGCTCTTCATATGACTTGTCTTCGGTCATTTCATCTATCATATCCTTTAATCTTCCGAAATCTTCTTTTTTGAGTTTTTTTCCGATTTTTGAAAGAGCCTCAAACGTCCAGATCTCTTCATCGAGCCACGCCGCGTCATAAACTGATCTGTCAAAAGCGTCCGCAGCATAGATGACCGGCTTGTCAAAGATAAAAGAATAATCAAAGACTACTGCCGAAAAATCGCTGATCATAATATCCGATGAAGCAAGGCAGTTAAAATTGTCCGTATCGCTGTTCCAGGAAAGACGCTCCGATTCCGGAAATTTCTTTTGCAAAGCTTCCATTTTTTCTTTTTCCGAGATAAATGACTGCGGATGAGGCCGTATTATGATCCTGTATCCGGTATTTACAAGGGCCGAAATAATGTCTTCTCCGTATTTTGAAAGGATAGCGCTTTCTCCCCACGAAGGCGCGAGCAAAACCGTTTTGTCTTTTTTATCTCTTCGAGTTTCGGACGCTTTTGCTCTTTCGTTATATTTTTTCTGCATCGAATCCATATAGGTGGATCCTACTACCCGAAAGTCTTTCGCGGGAAGATTTCTCAGTTTTTCAAGCTTCCGAAGCTTTTCAAGCGCAAACTGCCCGGTCTGCAGGATCGCATCATAGTAGTCCAGGCCGAACATGCGGTAAACTGTCCCGTCGTCAATAGAATGCGTGATAAAAACGTATTTATCCACGTTTTTTGAACGTTTCCACTGGTAAACGTCAAGACCGGGCGTCGTGGAGAGCACCACTCCCGCGCGAAGGATATTCAGCCTGGCAAAGCCCTTGCTCCCCTCGCCTATAAATTCGGCCGATACGTATTTATACTGCTTTTTAAAAACCGGATCGTCCTGACTTTGCGTATAATATACTACCGGTATCTCTCTTTTTTCAAATTCATCGAGCACCGGTTCAAATACGCTCCAATAGCGCTTGTTGTCGCTGTAAACAACATAAGGTATCTTATCGGACGCGGCCTCTTTTGCCTTGCCTCCGGAAAGCAGATATTTGATCTTTATCCGCAGACCCTTAAGCGCATAAAGCGCTGTAGCCGCAAGTCCTATGATAATTGTAAAAAGCATGCTTCCCGTTCCGGGATCGATATAAGCAGCAAGCCTGAATCCTGTCATTGCCCATGTCTCCGATTATTTTACTTTTTTGAAGGTTATTGTTTCAGTTTTCTTGTCAAAGCCTATATTGACCTTTTCGCCGCGCTTTATCTCTCCGCCGAGAACTTTTTCGGCAAGCGAGTCTTCAAGAAGCGTCTGGATGACGCGTCTTAGCGGTCTTGCGCCGTATTTCGGGTCATATCCTTTGTCTATGAGATACTCTCCGGCTGCATGAGTCACTTTGAAGCTGATCCCAAGGCCGCTCTCGGTTCTTAACAAAAGCTCTCCAAGCTGATTGGCCAAAATCATCTTCATGTCTTCGCGGCTAAGCTGCCTAAATACTATGATCTCGTCGATACGGTTGAGCAGTTCCGGTTTGAAGAGCCGTCTGACCTCTTCCATAACGTTTTCCTTCATTTTCAGATAGTCGCCGTCTTTTGTGTCTTCGGTATTGAATCCGAGGCGCTTTGGTTCCACTATCCTTTGGGCTCCGGCGTTTGAAGTCATAATGATGATAGTATTTTTAAAACTGACTTTTCTTCCCTGCGCGTCAGTAATATGACCGTCGTCAAGGATCTGGAGAAGAACGTGGAAAATATCGGGATGCGCCTTTTCAATTTCATCAAAAAGCAGAACGCAGTACGGATTGCGCCTTATCTTTTCGGAAAGCTGGCCTCCCTCGTCATATCCCACGTAACCGGGCGGAGATCCGATAAGCTTTGATACGCTGTGCGACTCCATATACTCGGACATATCGACCCTGACCATGGCGTCATCTCGCCCGAAAAGAGCGTTTGCAAGAGCTTTTGCAAGCTCGGTCTTTCCTACGCCTGTAGGTCCCAGGAACAAAAACGAACCTATGGGGCGTTTCGGATCTTTAAGTCCGGCCCGGCCTCTTCTGACCGCTTTTGCGACGGCGCTTACCGCCTCGGACTGACTGACGATACGCTTGTGAAGCTCTTTTTCCAGCTTCATCAGTCTGGCGGATTCGGATTCCGTAAGCCTGCTCGCGGGGATTCCGGTCATATCCGAGATCACCCCGGCAATATCGTCGCGGCCAAGGACTATCTGTTTTTTCTTCCTGCCCGCTTTTAGCCGCGCTTTTGCGGCAGCCTCATCTATCAGATCAAGCGCCTTGTCCGGAAGGAACCTGTCGTTGATATATCTGGCAGCCATGGACGCCGCGGCCAAAACCGCTTCGTCTGAGATTTCCACCCTGTGGTGCTGCTCGTATCTGCTTTTCAGACCGTTTAATATCTCGACAGTCTCCTCTTCGGAGGGTTCTTCTATGACTATTGGCTGGAAACGCCTTTCAAGCGCGCTGTCCTTTTCGATATGTTTTCTGTATTCGGTCGTGGTGGTCGCTCCGATCACCTGTATTTCACCCCTTGAAAGAGCCGGCTTTAATATATTTGCAGCGTCAAGCGATCCTTCCGAGCCTCCCGCGCCGATAATGGTATGTATTTCATCAAGGAACAATAGAGCGTCTCCGTCTGCCGCCGCTTCGGCTATCACGCCCTCGATCCTTTCTTCAAACTCGCCGCGATATTTTGTTCCGGCGACCATACCGGCAAGATCCAGCGCATATATTCTCTTTTTTGCAAGGTTTTCCGGTACGTTTCCTGCCGCGATCTCAAGAGCGAGTCTTTCGACCATAGCGGTCTTTCCCACTCCCGGTTCTCCGATAAGGCAGGGATTGTTCTTGGTTCTGCGGCTGAGCGTGCGGATCAGTCTTTCAAGCTCCTTTTCCCTTCCGACTACCGGATCTATCTTTCCGGCCTTTGCAAGATCGGTAAGATTTCTGCTGAATCTCTCTATCATATGAGAGCTGTCGTAATCGTCCGACTGTCTGTTAAGCGCGTTTAAATAAACGATACCGTCCTCACCCATGGAGTGATAAAGCTCGTTTACGAATTTATCTTCCTGAAAACCGAGAGCAAACAGTATTCTCACCGCCGCACTGTCGTCCTGAAGCATCAGCGCGATCATCAGATGTTCCGTACCGATCTTGTCCATGCCGCCGTTTCTTGCTTCGTCATAGGCGATATCCCACACGTCGAGAGCTCTCGGAGACCACTTCGGAGAAGGTCTTCGTCCCGGGCCCGCGGCTTTTGCTATAATAGCGTCAAACGTGTTGCTGAGCTTGTCATACGTGATGCCGTTTGCTTTAAGCGTCTCCGATACTATGCTCTCAACCCTAGAAAGACCGAGCAAGATATGCTCAGTCCCTATATATATGCTTTTTCGTTGTATTGCCTGATTTTTAGCTTCATCCAGCGCCATGAGCGCCGTTTTTGTAAATGGATATTTGTCTGTCGTCATATTCTCCTCTTATGCTCAAGGCATCCTGCACGGAGTGCCTGTCATTTCTTTGTAAACCGGTATTTTAAACGTAAGATTCGTATTGCTTCTGAGCGACTGTGTATAGGCTGTTGAAAGAAGCTTTCCTTCTCCCTGCGCTCCCTCTATATCAGTGGAAAACTGATGCATGTTGCTGCCGTTTACCACGTTGAATCTCTTGTAGTAAACAGTCTGCTGATTGTTGCCGATAAACTCTCTGGCAAAATATGCGGCGCCGCCCTTTACGGCTTTTTCTCTGGAATCCCAGCCTTTTGCCTTGGCTACCGCAAGACCTCTGCCATAAGCCGTCGAATAATAAGTCCCATTGTATGTGCCGACGTACGCGCCTATGTTGAAATAATTGTAATATCCCGTAAATCCGCTGACCATACCGCTGATCTGAGGACGCGTAAGCGCGGTGCTCTGAGTACCCAGCTCCTGCGTCATAATGCATATGAGCGCTATGGGATTGATATTTGAGGAACTGCAGCCGGAAACCAAAACGGACGGATAGTCTATAGTCGTATTGTCCGTCGTATGAGTGAAGTTTTCTCCGAGCCATGAAGATCCTATCTGCGCCGCGGCAGCAGAGATGACGGATTTTGTCTGGCTATTGTCATAGGTCAGTGACAGGAACTGGAAAATGTCCGTTTCATTGATAAAATTTCTCGGATCCAGATAATATCTTACCGCGGCTTTGCTGGCTATAGCCCAGTTGTTTCCGTCCCAGTTTGTGATCCACTCTCCGCTCTCGCTATCATAGGCTTCCGGGTCTGTCGATTTCCATTCGGCAGGCCTGCTTTTGTCAATGATGCTGACTGCCCTCGTGCCGCCCCAGGAAGACGGGAGCATGCTTCCGAAAACGTATTGGCTCTGTACCGTCGAAGTCCACGGTTCCTGTATCAAGTCGGCTTCAAATTTCCAGTTCGGATAAAGCACGTGTATCTGTCTTAAAAGCTTTTTGTAGCTTTCGGGGAAGCCCTGCGCGTCAAGCTGCGCTTCAAAAGCCGCGTCTGTAGAAGTATTATATGACGTGCCGAGCTTTACGTAGGTTTTGCTTACGTATCCTACAGTGCCGCCCGCTACTGCTCTATACCAGATCGCTCCGTCAGAGAGAGTCTGCGCTCCGTAAATATGAATCTCCGTACCCTTGCCAAGAGTTTTAAGACTTGCGTAAGCCGTGCTGGGACCTTTGCGGAAATTGACGCCCGAACTGGTAATGGTTCCGGCGGCCGAGATATTTATCGTGCTGTTTTCATTGTAAAAATCGGGAGTTATCACGGTAACGTAGCCGCCGCTTACCCAGCCGCTGTATGAAGTACCGTCGCTCTCGTAATCAACACGGTACCATGTGGTGCTTCCCGACAGCTGTGACTCCTTGATATCAAGGGTGGTGCCCGTCGGTACCGCTACAGACTTTCCGTTTACTACTACTATCGGATAGCTTGTCCCCGGGCCGGATCTGAGATTGACCGTTCCCGTAGTCTTGCCGTAGAGTTTTGTATATTCCTCAATGACTTTTCCTCCCGATACGGTCCAATAGGCATATTTTCCGTATGCAGTCCCCAGGTAAACGCCGTTTGCGCTGAATATTATCTTTCCGTTTTCACAATACCAAAAACCGTTTGCGTTTTCCGCAAAACCGTTGAACGAATAATTGACCTTGCCGGATTCAATGACCCACCAGCTGCCGCCATATTTAAAAATGGTATTTGCGCCAAAATCAATCTTGCCGTTTTTTACGTACCAGGTTCCGTTTGCATTGCTTACAAGCGCGTCTTCGAGGGTCACTTTTCCACTCTTTATATACCACCAGGCTGTTTGTCCGTAGGCATCTCCCTTTATTACGGATATCAGATTTTTCTGAAGCCTGCCCTGCCTGCAGTACCACCAGCCGTAATCATTTTCGAGGAAACCCTCGTATGTAAAATCTACTTTTCCGTTTATGATCGCCCAGTATCCGTTGGCATTTGAGGCAACGGTATCTGTCAGCATGAGCTTTCCGCCCTTTATATACCACCAGGCGTAATCGCCGTCAAATGACGTCTTTATAACGTCGGTGAGGCTGTTTTGCACCCGTCCGTTTACAACATACCACCATGACTGCGCATAGGAATAAAAACCGTTGAACGAATAATCCACCTTGCCGCCCGCGACCACATAGTTTCCCGATGAAGTGCAGGCAATGGTATTGGCGGAAAAGACGATCTTGCCGTTTTTAACATACCAGTCTCCGCTGGAGTTTGAGGCAATGACGGTTTCAAATACGATCTCTCCATTCACCACGCGCCACCAGGCCGTTTCGCCGCATGCGGCACCCTTTATCAGGCCCGTTTTCCCGGACTGAACTTTTCCGTTTTCAATGTAATACCACGTTTCTCCGTCTGTCGCAAAGCCGTTGTATTTGAAATCCAGACGCCCGTGGGGGTTGATATACCATTTACCGCTCTTGTTTTCGGCGACGGTCTCCTGCTTAAGGACAACCCCGTTAAGATAATTGTACCAGTTTCCGTCCTGAGCTTTTATGATGCCATTTAGCGAGGGATCCGGCGAAGGTACGGTATCCGAGTATTCATCCTCTGGCAAAACGTTTTCAGAAGAGGACCCTCCCGCTATCGGATCTTCGGCCGGCTCTTCGCCCGCAACTGTTCTTACCTGTGGTATCAGCAGGCAGGCGGTTATTATTAAAAATGCGATCAAAAGTTTTTTCATATCTTTTTATTATTAACGGCGACTGTCATATCTTGCCGCGCTGCTTAAAACAGGCGGAGAAAACCGTTTTTCAGATGACAAAAAAAGGGCATGGATCAGTTTATGACCCTTGCCCTTTATTTTATCACAAAAGCGCCTATTTGAAAATAATTCTTGTCTTCGTTACGCCTTCCGTATTGTTGAGCATTTCTTCGTCGGGCTTTTCATCCGTATCGATGATCATATATCCGTATTCTCCGCGCTCGGCAAACAAAGCGCCGGCTTTGTCAAGCCCGAGATCCGCAGGCGTTTTGCCTTTTGTGCAAACGCACAGGCGATATCTGCTTTTTTGCTCTCCGGCGTCAAGTCTCGGGAAATTGACGGAATTTTTTATCGCGCCTGTCTCGGCAAAAGCCTTCAGCTCCGAAACCGCCATGATCGCCGAATTATCCTCCGACTCTTCGGTGGAAGCTCCCAGGTGAGGCGTTACGATAGCGCCCGGCATATTTGCGCTGACTGCGTTCGGAAAATCCGAAACGTATCTGCGGACCTTTCCCTCTGCAAGCGCCGCAGCCATATCGTTTTCATTTACCAGAAGATCGCGGGCGAAATTCAAAAAGATCACGCCGGTCTTCATCTTCGATATTGCCTCTGCGTTTATCATGCCCTTTGTGCTCTCAAGCGCAGGCACGTGAATGGTGATATAATCAGAAGAAGCGTAAATGTCATCAAGGTTTTCGGTGACCTTTACAGCCGCGTCAAGTCTTTTTGCCGCTTCCGGCGAAAGGTACGGGTCGTATCCGATCACGTCCATCCCAAGCGCGAGCGCGCTGCCGGAGACCATCGCGCCGATGGCTCCGAGTCCTATCACGCCGAGGGTCTTTCCTTTGATCTCTGTTCCGGCAAAAGCTTTTTTTGCCTTTTCCGCGGATTTTCCGATGGCCGGATCAGAAGCGTTGTCTTTGATCCAGCCGATTCCGCCGATAATATCTCTGGACGCGAGAAGCATCCCGCAGATCACAAGCTCTTTTACTCCGTTTGCATTCGCTCCCGGAGAGTTGAAAACAACGACTCCGCGATCAGCCATTTTGTCAAGGGGGATATTGTTTACTCCGGCTCCCGCTCTGCCTACCGCAAGAAGATCGTCGGAGATTTCCATTTCATGCATATCAGCGCTGCGAACAAGCAAAAGCTCCGCTTCCTGCGGATCTTCGCTCTTTACATAACCGGCTCCGAATCCGTCAAGGCCGATCTGCGCTATAGGATTTAAACAAGCATATTTCATAAAGAAGCCATTCCTTTTCTTATATGTTTTTCTTTTCGAACTCTTCCATAAACGCCACAAGCGCTTCAACGCCCTCAATAGGCATAGCGTTATATATGCTGGCTCTCATGCCGCCGACGGTGCGGTGACCCTTGAGATTCTCCAGCCCTGCGGCTTTTGCTTCGGATACGAATTTTTTATCAAGCTCTTCGCTGCCGGTGATGAAAGGAACGTTCATAAGACTGCGGTCTTTCTTTACCACGGTGCCCTTGAACAGACGGCTGTTGTCAAGGAAGTCATACAAAAGCGCGGCTTTTTTCTCATTGCGCTTTTTCATTTCCTCAAGGCCGCCCATGCCAAGAAGCCATTTGAATACTTTTCCGCAAACGTAAATTCCGTAGCAGTTTGGCGTATTGTATAAAGAGCCCGCGTCAGCGTGCGTTTTGTACTAAAGCATTGTGGGTACGGCAGGAAGCTCTTCCTCCGGAATCAGGTCTTCTCTGATCGCGGCGATAACAAGACCTGCAGGACCTATGTTTTTCTGAACGCCGCCGTATATCATCGCATATTTGCTGACGTCTACCGGCTCAGACAAAAAGCATGAGGACTGATCGGCGATCAGATCTACGCCCTTTGTATCAGGAAGAGTATGATATTTTGTTCCGTAAATGGTGTTGTTCTCGCAAATATAAAGATATTTAGCGTCTTTGCGTACAGGCAGATCCGCAACGTCGGGAATATATGAGAACGTTTTGTCGGCGGAAGAAGCGATCGCTTCTGCGTCACCGAATTTTTTTGCTTCCTGGAATGCTTTTTTTGCCCACTGTCCGGTGATTATATAATCGGCCTTTCCGTCACGCATAAAATTCAGAGGGATCATTGCAAACTGCAAAGAAGCTCCTCCCTGCATAAAAAGGACTTTGTAATTGTCCGGAACGCCGAGAACCTTTCGAAAATCCGCTTCGGCCTCGTCAATGATCGTCTGGAACATAGAAGAACGATGGCTCATTTCCATCACGGACA
>DFFO01000063.1 GCA_002369255.1 Lachnospiraceae bacterium UBA3774 | reverse complement strand
TTCGGGACGCAGAGGTCGCAGGTTCAAATCCTGTCGCCTCGATTTTAAAAAGCTGTTGTACTAAAAAGTACAGCAGCTTTTTTGTTTAAAATATATGAAGCGGACAAAAGACTTATTTGCCGATTTTTGCCGTAAGCTTAAACAGCAGAGGATATACGCCCATATCTATAAACGAGACAACGGCATAGCGAGCGCATCTGACCAAAAGGGCAGCGAAGCTGCCGCATTCCAGAAATTCTTTGCTAAAGGGAAGCTTTAACAAGGTATTAAGACCGAAAAAGATCGCGCCGCCGCCTATCAGCCTTGCTATCATCCGAAGAGGATTTCTCGTATTTTCAAAGCGTACCTTCTTTTCTTCGAATAATGTGCCGGCAATAAGGCCGACAAGCAGTCCGAGTCCCGTATAATAATCGGCGCTCTTGCAGTAAAAAAGCCCAAAAAGAGCAGTGAAAAGCAAAACTGCGTAGAAGAGATAACGGTTTTTGATCCTGTCATAAACGAAGGTCATGACAAACATTATCAGATATCCAAGCGCGAGCCCAGCGATTACGTCTGTCGGGAAATGCGCTCCGACTACCATCCTCGAAAACGCAACCAAAAGCGGGATCACAACAGCAAGAACAGTTAAGATTTTTTTCCTGAAGCTCATGGCCAAAACGCCAAAGAGCGCGGCGGCATTTGTGGAATGACCGCTCGGAAACGAATATCCCTGCAGATTCAGGTCATAGATATCACCTTTTTCGATGGGGCGAAGCAGCTTTATCCTGTCGCTTTCAAAGTACGGTCTGCGTCGCAAAAAGACGTTTTTTATCATGGGATTCCAGATATTTGCCATGACTATCGCAAAGCCTATCCTTTTGCCGGTTTCTTTGTCCCAGCACCAGTAAACGAAGCCGAGCATCAAAACGAGGAAGGCCTCTTCTCCGAAAAAAGACAGCAAAGAAACGACAGATATCACGGCATGAGGAATAAAGGCCTGCAGCCATTCCATAAGGGATAATTCCCAAAGAAAATAAAAAGAACCTGCTATCATAAATATCATATACCCCTTTCCCGGTAAACGAGCATTGTCTTACGAATTATACAACATTTTTTAATATTCTGCATTTGAGGAGGAACTATTTGATAATTCTCTTTAGTTTGTGAATAATTATTACCCGGTATCTAAATAAAATAACTTTTGGGTGATTATATCAAATAAACAAAGAAAAATAATTATTTAACAATATAAAGTTGAATAACCTCCAAAGACTGTTATAATATTAACGATCTAACCGGATCGATAACGGATAATTGTCAGGAGGCATTAATATGAAGAATTATTTTGATTTTAAAGGACAGGTTGCCATAGTTACCGGCTGTTCCACAGGACTTGGAGTGCAGATGGCAAAGGCGCTTGCCAATCAGGGCGCGAATATCGTAGCTGTCGCCCGCAGACAAAATCTCATCGACGAAGTAGCTGCTGAAATAGAAAAGGAATTCGGCGTAAAGACGCTTGCGGTACGCTGCGACATCACCGATACGGCAGCAGTTGACGCGATGGTAGATCAGGTAATGGAAAAGTTCGGAAGGATCGACATCCTTATCAATAACGCCGGAACAGGCGCGGTTGCTCCCGCAGAGGATATTACGGACGAGCAGTTTGACAACGAAATGAATATCGACCTGTTCGGATCGTTCCGCGTTGCAAGAGCAGTTGCAAAGAAGGCTATGATCCCCGCAAAATACGGACGTATCATCAATATCGCTTCCATGTACGGTCTTGTCGGAAACAAGATCGCAGGCTCGGCTCCCTATCATGCTGCAAAAGGCGGCGTAGTAAATCTTACCCGTGCGCTTGCTGCTGAGTGGGGCAAA
Source organism: Lachnospiraceae bacterium UBA3774 (assembly GCA_002369255.1). Classification (GTDB taxonomy): domain Bacteria; phylum Bacillota; class Clostridia; order Lachnospirales; family Lachnospiraceae; genus UBA3774. The sequence continues at coordinate 8,199 of DFFO01000063.1, read as the reverse complement.
TACGGCATCACCGTAAACTCGATCTGCCCCGGATATTTCTACACGGATCTGACCAGAGACACTTTAAACAGCGATTTCTTCCAGCAGAATGCCAAGACCATGATCCCGGAAGAACGCTACGGAGAAGAAGGCGAGCTTGACACCGCCGCGATTTTCCTGGCCTCCGAGAACTCGGCTTACGTCACCGGAGTAAACCTCGCGGTAGACGGCGGTTATACCGCAATGTAAGCAGGATGGCAAAATACTGAAGTTTTTATCGGCCCCTCTTTGCAAGGAATAAATGCATAGAGGGGTTTTGCCGTTTTTCAGGCCAAAAAACACTTGACAACATAAAGGCCTGTTTGTTACAATTCCACTTGCGTAAAAGGCCGATTGGTCAAGGGGTTAAGACGCCGCCCTCTCACGGCGGAAACAGGGGTTCGATTCCCCTATCGGCTATGTGCCGGAGAGCAGGAGCTTTCCGGCTTTTTTTGTTTTTCGGAGCTTTTTGATGAGAAAAAACGTAAAAAAATTAATAGCTTTGGCTGCGGCCTTTATCTGCGCTCTTATGATAACGGGCTGCGGAGCGGATTACTTTGATCCTCAGCCGGAGAGCGGATACAAAGCTCAAAGTGAAGAAGCAATCCCGGAGGATACCATAACAGACAGGAAAGACGAGCTTGCTCTGTATATCCATACCTACGGGCATCTTCCGGAAAACTTTATTACAAAAAGCCGCGCGAAAAAACTCGGATGGAGCGGCGGCGAGGCGGAGTATTATTCTGAAAACGGCTGTATAGGCGGCGACCGCTTTGGAAACTACGAGGGAATTTTGCCAAAGGGGTATACGTATTACGAATGCGACGTGGAAACCCTCGGCGTGGAGAGCCGCGGCAGCAAGCGCCTGATCTATACAAAAAGCGGAATAGTATATTATACGGAAGATCATTATCAGAGCTTTGAAAGGCTCTATGACGAAAGATAGGAAAAATGGAATATTATCTCGACGGAAAAGAAATGAAGGACCTGACTGCGGCGCATGAGCATATCTCGCGGACGCTTGGCTTTCCCGCGCACTACGGGAAAAACCTTGACGCGCTGTATGACTGTGTCTGCGACCTTGACGACGCGCTTATCGTAATAAGAAACACAGACGCGATGTTTGAAAATCTCGGACAGAAAGCAAACGACATTATCGGCGTGCTTGACGATGCTGCAAATGAAGGATTTATCGAGCTTGAGATCGAGTGATCTGCCAAGGACCGAATAAATTCACCAAAAAGCTTGATTTTTGGTGAGGTTTGTGGTATTCTTCACATGTTGAATAGAGTTTAGTGTACAGGTGAGCCGGCGGCTCACCTGATTTTATGAAAAACAAAAGGTAAAAATGGCAAAAGCAAACGAATATGAAAAAAGAACGCAGGAACTGTTAGAACCGATACTTCTGCCGCTGCAGTTCGAGCTTGTGGACGTGGAATACGTAAAGGAAGGCGGCAGCTATTTTCTTCGGGCATATATCGACAAGCCGGGAGGCATCACCATAGACGACTGTGAAACGGTGAGCAGAGCCCTCTCCGACGAGCTTGATAAATATGACTTCATAGACGACGCATATATTCTCGAGGTAAGCTCGCCGGGACTCGGACGCCCGTTAAAAAAGGACAAAGACTTTGTCAGGCATATGGGCGAGGAAGTGGATTTAAAGCTTTACAGAGCTGCCGCAGGAAGCAAAGAACATACCGGCACGTTAAAGGGATTTGACGCGGAAAGCGTTGAGATAGAAATTAACAATGAAATTTGCAGGTTTGAAAGAAAAAATATAGCGATGATCAGACTTGCATTTGACTTCTAAGGAGGAAATCTAAAAATGAATTCAGAACTTATTGCTGCTCTTTCGATGCTCGAAAAAGAAAAAGGGATCAGCAGAGAGGCCATTTTCGGCGCCATTGAGGCTTCGCTTCTTGCAGCAAGCAACAAGCACTTCGGGAAATCGGACAACATCAAAGTCGTATTTGATTATGAGACCGGAGATTATGAGCTGTTTCAGGAACTTGAGGTCGTAAGAGATTCGGAGTTCACGGATCCCTCCACCCAGATCACAAAGGATCAGTTAAAAGAAAAATACGGCGAAAAACTCAAATTCGGAGACATCTTCCGCAGAAAATTCGAATCTGCCGATTTCGGACGTATCGCGTCTCAGAATGCGAAAAACGTTATACTCCAAAAGCTGAGAGAAGAGGAACGCCGCTCCGTTTACGATCAGTTCAATTCAAAAGAACATGAAGTCGTTACCGGAACCATTTCTCGTCAGGTCGGAAAGAACGTGGCCGTAAACCTCGGCAAGGCCGATGCCATAATAGGCGAAAACGACCAGGTAAAGACCGAAAATTACACTCCCGGCAGAAGAATGAAGGTTTATATCCTCGAAGTCAAGGAATCACCCAAAGGACCGAGGATCTCTGCTTCCAGAACCAGCCCCGAGCTTGTCAGAAAGCTTTTTGAGGCGGAAGTGGGCGAAATACAAAGCGGCGTAGTGGAGATCGTTTCCATAGCGAGAGAAGCCGGTTCCAGAACCAAAATGGCCGTTTGGTCAAATGATGAAAACGTAGATCCCATCGGAGCCTGCGTAGGCGTAAACGGAAGCCGTGTAAATGCCGTAGTAGACGAACTCGGCGGCGAAAAGATCGACATAATCAACTGGTCCGACGTTTCCGCGGAGCTTATCGAAAATGCCATCAGCCCCGCAAAGGTCATCTGCGTACTTGCGGATGATGAAGAAAAGAGCGCGATCGTGGTCGTTCCCGATTACCAGCTTTCACTGGCCATAGGTAAGGTCGGACAGAACGCCAGACTGGCCGCAAGACTTACCGGTTACAAGATCGATATCAAGAGCGAGAGCCAGGCAAGAGAAAGCGGCCTGTTCGAAGAGATCGGTTATATAGAAGATTACTACTATGATGAAGAGGGCGAATTTGAAGAAGGATATGAAGAATATGAAGAATATCCCGAAGGAGAATACACAGCAGAGCCCGACGACGAATGATAAAGCATTCCTCGGAATGCTCGGCATCTGCGCGAAAGCCGGCGCTGCCGCGTCCGGAGCTTTTGCCGCCGAAAAAGCCATTAAGTCCGGAACGGCAAAGCTTGTGATCGTGGCGCGGGACGCATCCGAAAACACCAGAACCGATTACGGAAAGCTTTGTAACGGTTACAAAGTGCGGATGCTGATCATGCTCGACAAAGAGCAGCTTGGAAAAGCCGTCGGAAAGGACGAAAGAACCATAGTAGCGATAACAGACGAAGGACTTTCACAAAATCTGTTAAAGAAGATGAATTGTTCAAAGGAGTAACGGATGGCAGAGAATATGGATAAAAAAGAAAATATAAACGAAACGCCTGAGACGGAAGCGCCCAAAAAGAAAAAAATGACGGTCGTATTCCGCGCTCAGAACAGCGCCCAGAACTCACTTAAATCAAGAGGTGGCGCGATGCCGCCAAGACCCGCAAGGCCCGTGGCAAGACCTGCCGCGGCAAGACCTGCGGCAAAGAAGGAGGAGACCGCGCAAAAGACGGAGGAGGCCGCAGAGGAGAAAAAGACGGTCAGAAGAAAGGTGGTTGCAAAAGCTCCTGAGACGGAAGAAAAGAAAACCGTCCGCAAAAAAGCCGCAACCGAAGAAGCGCCTGAAGAAGTAAAAGAGGCGGCGCCCGCAGAGGCAAAGGAAGAAACCCCTAAAAAGGCTGCTGCCAAAAAGACTGCGGAAGAAAAGAAAGACGAAGAGGCAAAGCCCGAGAAAAAGACGTCTAAAAAGAAAGCCGAAGAGCCTGAAGAAAAGGCGGAACCTGCTGCGCCCGAAAAAGAAGAGCAGCCCGGTGAAGTTCAGCCTCCAAAACCCGCGCCGAGATTTGTAGATCTTGAGGCGGTCAGAGCGGCTACGAGCAGAACCAAAAAGCCTTCCGGGGGACAGGGACGTCCTTCAAAACCCGGCGAGGCGGTTAGGGGCGGCGCCCGTCCTCAGGGACCGCGCCAGGGCCAGGGCCGCGAACAGGGCGGCATGCGCCAGGGTCAGGGAGGTTTTCGTCAAAACGCTGCCCCCGGGCAAAATCAGCGCGGAGCGGGCGGTTATCGCGGACAGCAGATGGGCGCCTATGAAATGGCTATGCAAAAGCCCGGAAAGGGCGGCAAAAACGCTCGCGGTCAGGGCAACAGATTTGACAAGAAAAACAGCGACGAGCTCAGGCACCCCGGCGTAAAAGTCTCAAACAAGAGCCTCGTTCGGACTCCTCAAAAGACAAAGGAGCCCGAAGAGCCTCAGATCAAGACTATTACCATACCGGAGACTCTTACGATCAAAGAGCTTGCCGACGCTATGAAGATACAGGCGTCCACCATCATCAAAAAGCTTTTCCTTAAAGGCCAGATATTGACGGTCAATGATGAGATCGATTACGAGACCGCTGAAAATATCGCCGTGGAATTCGACGTGCTTTGCGAAAAAGAGATCCCGGTAGACGTGATCGCAGAACTGCTTGAAGAAAAGGTAGAAGACAGTGAAGAAGAACTTGTGGCAAGACCTCCGGTAGTCTGCGTTATGGGTCACGTAGATCATGGTAAAACTTCGCTGCTTGACGCAGTCAGAAAGACAAACGTTATATCAAAAGAAGCCGGCGGCATCACGCAGGCGATCGGCGCTTATACCGTAGAGATAAACGGAAGAGCCATAACCTTCCTCGATACTCCCGGTCATGAAGCCTTTACCGCCATGCGTATGAGAGGCGCACAGGCTACAGATATTGCGATCCTTGTAGTAGCGGCCGACGACGGAGTCATGCCTCAGACCGTAGAGGCGATCAACCACGCGAAAGCCGCGGGCGTAGAGATCATAGTAGCGATAAACAAGATCGACAAGCCCGGAGCCGACGTAAACAGAGTAAAACAGGCTCTCATGGAATACGAACTCGTAGATGAAGAGTGGGGCGGATCCACGACGATGGTTCCGATTTCCGCAAAGACCGGAGAAGGAATCAATGACCTGCTCGAAATGGTGCTTTTGGAGGCTGACGTTCTGGAGCTTCGCGCAAATCCGAACCGCAACGCGAGAGGCCTTGTAATAGAAGCCCAGCTCGACAAGGGCAGAGGCCCCGTTGCTACCGTGCTTGTGCAAAAAGGTACGCTTAAAGTGGGCGATACCGTCGCAGCCGGAACTTCCTACGGAAAGATCCGCGCTATGATAGACGACAAAGGAAACCGTGTAAAGAGCGCGACGCCTTCTGTTCCCGTAGAAATCCTCGGATTAAATGACGTACCCAATGCCGGAGAGGTATTTGTGGCGACCGATTCCGAAAAGGACGCGAGAAGCTTTGCGGAAACGTTTATCGCAGAGGAAAAGAAACGTCTCGTAAAGGAAACGAAGAGCAGAGTGTCGCTTGACGACATCTTCGAGCAGATCAAGGAAGGCGAGCTCAAAGAACTCAATATCATTGTAAAAGCCGACGTTCAGGGCTCTGTAGAAGCGGTCAAAAACAGTCTTGTCAAGCTTTCAAATGATGAAGTGGTCGTCAAGGTCATACACAGCGGAGCCGGAAATATCAACGAATCCGACGTTACGCTTGCTTCAGCTTCAAACGCGATCATCATCGGCTTTAACGTAAAGATAGACGCGCTTGCGAAGAACAGCGCGGAGGCCGACAAGGTAGACGTACGCATGTATGACGTTATCTACAAGGCGATAGAAGACGTAGAAGACGCCATGAAGGGAATGCTCGATCCGGTATTTGAAGAAAAGATCATCGGACATGCCGTCGTTAGACAGACCTTTAAAGCAAGTCAGATCGGTGTTATCGCGGGATCCTTTGTGCTTGACGGAAAGATCATCAGAGGCTGTAAATGCCGCATAACCAGAGACGGAGAGCAGATTTACGAAGGAACTCTTTCTTCTCTCAAGAGATTCAAGGATGACGTAAAAGAAGTCAAAGACGGATATGAATGCGGTCTTGTTTTCGACGGATTCAACGATCTTGCACAGGAAGATCAGATCGAGGCCTATGAGATGGTCCGGGTAGAACGCAAATAATATGAGAAAAGGCAGTATTAAAAACAACAGAATAAGCAACGAGGTAAAAAGAGAGCTGAGCGCCATCATAAGAGATGAAGTAAAAGACCCCAGGATCAGCGGACTAATCAGCGTCACGCAGGTATATGTGGCGCCCGACTTAAAGACCTGCAAGGCTTATATCAGCTCGCTCGGAAACGGCGGCAGCCTTGAAGATACGATAAAGGGGCTTGTCAGCGCGGAAGGCTTTATACGCAAAGAACTTGCAAGAAGACTGAATCTGCGCAACACGCCGCAGATATCGTTTATTGCCGACAACTCGATCGCTTACGGAGTTAATATGACGCACAGACTCGAGGAGCTTGTGGCGCAGATTCCGGACAGAGAGCCCGAAGAGGATGACAAGTATGAAAACTGATATGTTCCGCAAGGCAAACAGGCCGGCAGCAAAGGTGATCGAAAAGGCCATAAAAAAGGCCGGAAAGATCGGAATCGTCGGCCACGTACGCCCGGACGGCGATGACGTCGGCGCGTGCCTTGGCATGGCAGGCTACATCCGGACCATAAAGCCCGAAGCCTCGGTGACGGTTTTCCTCGAAGAATTCTCAAAAGACTTTGAGTTTCTCGCCGGAGCAAAGGATGTTTGCCATGATTTTTCGCAGGACATTCATTTCGATCTGTGTTTTGCTCTCGACTGCGCCGATTCCGCAAGAATGGGTGAGGCGGCGAAATACTTTACAGGAGCAGACGAGAGGATCTGCATAGATCACCATATTACAAATACGGGACTTGAAGGTGCGTATTGTCTGATCAACCCCGAGCGGTCCTCCGCCTGTGAAGTCGTCTGCACCGTGATCGATATGAACCGCTTAAGCAAGCAGACTGCCGAGTGCCTGTATCTCGGAATCGTTCATGATACGGGTGTTTTTATGCACTCAAATACGCTGAATGAAACGATGATCTACGCCGGAAAGCTGATAGAACTCGGCGCGGAGCCGGCATTTATTATTGAAAATACTTTTTACAAAAAAACCTTTGCCCAGAATAAAGCGCTCGGGCGCGCGCTGGATAATGCCATGCTGCTTCTTGACGGAAAGCTGATATACAGTTTTTTCACCAAAGAAATGATGGAAGAAATGAGCGTAAAATCGACCGACCTTGACGGAGTGATCGATCAGCTGCGCGTCACCGAAGGGACGCTGGTCTCGGCCTTTATCTACTGGAAAGGCTGTGAAGACGCTTACAAGGTATCCCTCCGGTCAAAGGAGGCTGTAAACGTGGGCGATATAGCCGTATCCTTCGGCGGAGGCGGTCATGCCCATGCCGCAGGCTGCGAACTGAGCGGAACGCCTGAAGAAATAGCGCAAATCATTGCAAAAGAGGTAGAAAAACAACTCTCATAAAATGAACGGAATATTGCTGATAGACAAAGAAAAAGGATATACTTCCCACGACGTTGTGGCAAAGCTTAGGGGGATCCTCGGGCAGAAAAAAATAGGCCACACGGGGACGCTCGATCCGGACGCTACGGGGGTGCTGACGGTGCTTGTCGGAAAGGCCACAAAGCTGTCCGATATGCTGACTGCAGAAAACAAAGTATATGACGCCGTTCTTTGTCTCGGGATCACGACGGACACGCAGGACTGCGGAGGGACTGTTCTGAAAGAGAGAACAGTAAACGCGTCCGATGACGATATAAAGGCTGCGATCCTCTCGTTTGAAGGCAGCTACGAGCAGCTTCCGCCTATGTATTCCGCCATAAAAGTTAACGGAAAAAAGCTTTACGAGCTGGCCAGAAAGGGCGTTACGGTCGAAAGAAAACCCCGCAGAGTCAGCATTGAAAAAATAGAAATAAAAGACATAACCCCGCCCTTTGCGACTATAAGGGTATATTGTTCAAAAGGAACGTACATCAGAACACTTTGTCACGATATAGGAGAAAAGCTCGGATGCGGAGCGGCAATGAAAGAGCTGCGGCGCATAGAGTCGGGTGATTTTTCCGTAGAGGACGCTGTCAGCATTTCGAAAGTTCAGGATCTTGCCGACGTCAAAAAAGCAGATTCGCTTATCATACCTATTGAAAAAGCATTATCAGGTCTTCCCGTATTTACTGTAAAAAAAGCTTACAACAAAGCGCTGATAAACGGTAATGAACTTGATATTTCATGGG
>DFFO01000022.1 GCA_002369255.1 Lachnospiraceae bacterium UBA3774 | reverse complement strand
TAAGGAGTTTTTAAAATGAAAGCAAGATTACCACAGGGCATGGGCAAAGGAAACGGCAATATGAATCAGATGCTCAAGCAGGCACAGAAAATGCAGCAGCAGATGGAGGAAACCACAAAAGAGCTTGAATTAAGGACCTATACTGCCTCGGCGGGCGGCGGCGCGGTGGAAGTTACCGTCAGCGGCAAAAGAGAACTCACCGAAGTAAAGATAAGCCCCGACGCGGTCGATCCCGATGACGTGGAAATGCTTCAGGATCTGATCATGGCCGCAGTCAATCAGGCACTTCGTGAATCGGAGACCGACGCCCAGAATTCCATGGGCAGAATAACCGGCGGAATGAGCGGCATGGGCGGTCTCGGAGGATTCGGACTGTAATGGATTATTATTCCAACCACATAAAAACACTGATAGACGAGCTGGGAAGACTTCCGGGTGTAGGCGCAAAATCCGCCGCAAGGCTTGCTTTTCATATCATCAATATGCCAAAGGAGTCGGTGGACAGACTTTCGGACAGCATAAAAGCCGCCAAGGCCAATGTGCACTACTGCAAAAAATGCTGCACTTTGACGGATGACGAATACTGCCCCATCTGCAAAAGCGCCGGTCGGGATCAGAGTACGATCATGGTTGTGGAAAACCCCAGAGATCTTGCCGCTTATGAAAAAACCGGAGAGTACAAAGGCCTGTATCACGTCCTTCACGGCGCGATTTCTCCGGCGCTCGGTATAGGACCGTCGGATATCAGACTCAAAGAGCTGATGCAGAGGCTCGGTACGGAACCTGTTTCCGAAGTAATAGTCGCGACAAACTCCAGCCTCGAAGGAGAAACAACGGCTATGTATATCAGCAAATTGATAAAACCCACCGGAATAAAAGTCAGCCGTATAGCAAGCGGAGTTCCCGTAGGCGGCGACCTTGAATATATCGACGAGATAACGCTGCTTCGCGCTCTCGAAGGAAGAGTGGAGCTTTAAGTATAACAGAAAATAAATGGAGCAATTCTTATGAGCACAATGGACAAAAGCGTTTACAACATGAAGGCGGAGAAGATCCAAAAACAGGTAAAGCAGGGCGATTACAACACCGCCGCAAAGATCTGCGATACCATCGACTGGACGCAGGTGCAGAGCGCAAGAATGCTGTCTCTGGTATCGAGCGTATATGAGCACGTGGGAAGATATGATACCGCGATAGATATACTTCTTATGGCATACGAAGGCGCGTCCGCCGGCAGAAGGTTCCTTTACAAGCTTACGGAGCTTGCCATCGCCGCGGGAAATGTAAAAGAGGCGGAAGAGTATTACAAAAACTACCTTGACGAGGCGGGCGACGACAATTCCAGATACATTCTCCGGTACAAGCTTGCCGTTATGAAAAACGAGTCCATTGACAAAAAGATAACCATTCTCGAAGCCTATAAGAGACAGGAGCTTGACGAAGAATGGGCTTATGAGCTGGCTTGCCTTTATGAGCAGACAGGAAACATCGACAGGTGCGTGCAGATCTGCGACGAAGTCATCATTTGGTTCGGAGTCGGCACCTTTGTTGAAAAAGCGAAGGCGCTCAAAGAAAAATATAAGGGCGGCGACGGTTCTATCGAGGTGGCCATTGCAGGAAGAGCCGAAAGCGGACAGCAGGTAAGCGCCCTCGATATGTCTGTTTTCAGACCCGAGGACGGCGAAACCATAGAGGACGCAGAGGAGGAAGAAGACCCCTCAGAGCGTATTTTTGCCAACACGCGCCGCGTTTCCGAAAAGAAAGAATTTACCAAAACAAGAATATTCGAAAAGCTTCCGGCAAGTGAGTCGGAAATGCAGCTTTTTAAAACAATAGTAAACGAAGAAAAAGAAGACGCGGCCGAGCCGGAGGAGGCTCAGGCGCAGCCCGCCGCAAAAGAGACGGCTTCCGAACCGGTGCAGATGGAGCTTTTGTTTGAAGAAGACGAAGAAAAGCCTGAAACCGAAGAAAAAAAGATATCTCACGTGCTTTTTGTCGGAGCGGACACTCCGAACATAGCTATGGAGCAGGCTGTTGAAGCGATCAAAAACGCGCACGAGGCCGAAGGCTCAAAGATGACGCAGATCTCGAGAATATCCGCCGTAAAGCTGAACGGAAAAGGCATGATAAATTCTCTGGAGGCGATTGCGGAAAAGGATCTTATCGTTCTCGGGGCAAGTGCGCTTAAAGACGACATTCTTTTTGAAATCAGAAAAACCGCGGAGCTCTACGATGAAAAGAAGATAATCGTGCTTGCGGACAGCACCGGAAGAATAGAACTCGTTCGTGAAAAATACGGGGCCGCTTCCGCAAAAAAACAAAAGCCCGAGTATATACCGGAACCTGAGCAGCCGGAACAGGCAAGCGCCATTGAAACCGCAGTCATGAGTGAACTGGCGTCTGTGGTGGATTCCATAGAAGAAGAGGACAAAGCCCTTCTTGAAAAAAATGATCTTTCTTCCGAAATCGGGGAATCAGAGATAACAGAGCCTGAATCCGAAGCGAAAGAGGGAGAAGACGAAGAGCCCGAATACGAAGAATATGAAACAGAAGAGGCGGAGCCCGAGGAGCCGGAATACGAGGAGCCCGAGGAGCCAGAAGATCCGGAATACGAGGAGCCGGAATACGAGGAGCCTGAATCCGAAGAACCCGATACTGAGGACGCGGAGCCCGCGATAACGGAGCCGGAGCAGCCCGAAGAGCCTGCGCACACCGCGTCAGAACCCGAAAACCTGAGCGGAGAGCCCGAAAGACTCGCTGCCAAAAAAATGAACGTATCCAAGGGCAAAAAAGTGATGGAGCCCGAACAGTTCCTTGACTATATAAAAACCTACATGAGGCGGATAGACTGCGTATTTGCAGAAGGCACTGAGCAGGAACTCCTTGATTACATTCGCGCTTTGAAGGATGACGGAGAAGTGCTGGATTCGATTTTGGCGGAGGAAATGGTCGAAGAGGCCGCAAATGTGGCCGAAAGCCATTCTTTCGGAAACATGTTCCGTACGCGCTATGACGAATCCGGAAATCTGATCCTCAGAGCAAAACACTTTGTTTAAATGAAACTGCTGATTATCGTAATTATTTTAGGGCTTATTGCCGGAACGACCCTTGTGGGATACCATAAGGGTCTTTTAAGAATGCTTGTCGGAGCGGCATCGCTCATTATAGGCTTTGTATTTGTCTATTTTTTCAGCGGGCCCGTCACGGACTTCGTAAGAGAGCATACGTCTCTGTATGAAAGCGTCAGCCATTCAGTATATGAAAAAGTAAAGAGCCGGGCGGAAGCGGACTTTGCGCAGACGCGGCAGGAGCAGGAAGAATCGGCGGCCGAAACCTTTTTGCCGGGAGTGATTGTTTCCGCTTACAATAAAACGGTCACGAGCGAGGTAACCGCGGACGAGTATCAAAGAGGACTTGCCGGATACGTTGCGGGCATTTCCGTTCGTATCTGCGGCTTTCTGCTGACGCTGTTCGCCGCGCTTATCGTACTGCGGATCATTGCAAAGCTTACCGGCATCGTTTCGAAAATTCCCATAGTGGGAGGAATAAACAGACTTCTCGGCGCGGCTCTCGGGCTGGCAAAGGGTCTTGTTGTTGTCGCGCTGTTATTTATTTTTATCACAATGTTTTCAAATCTTACGTTCAGCCAGACGATCCTTTCCGCCATAAAGGAAAGCGGCATGCTCAGCTTTCTTTATGATAACGTGATGAGCGTCTTCGGACTGCTTTGAAAAGAGCCGTAATCTTTACAAAAAAAACGGGTCATGATAAAATTTACAGGATTACAGCCATAACTTTTTACCAGGAGCTAAACGAATGCGATATTCGATGAAAGGCAACGGTCCCCTGATAGGGGACGTTTATATAAACGGAGCAAAGAACGCGGCTCTCGGCATTATTCCGGCCGCGATCATGTCAGACGATACAGTCAGGATAGACAATCTTCCCGACGTTGAGGACGTAAGAGTCCTGCTTGAGGCAGTCGAGGGCATCGGAGTCAGTGTAAACCGCATTGACAGACATTCCGTCACCATAAACGGATCCGGCGTGCATACGATCCGCGTTGACAACGAACATATCAAAAAGATCAGAGCCGGATATTACCTTCTCGGCGCGCTTCTCGGAAAATATCATCATGCCGAGGTTCATTATCCCGGCGGCTGTTCCATCGGGGAAAGAAAGATCGATCAGCACTTAAAAGGTTTCCGTGCGCTCGGAGCAAAAGTGATCGAAGACAAGGACATGGTGATCGTGGAAGCAGAAGAGCTTCACGGCGGTCACATTTATTTTGACGTGGTCTCTGTCGGGGCCACCATAAATATCATGCTTGCAGCGGCGCTTGCAAAGGGAAACACCATCATCGAAAACGCCGCCAAGGAACCGCACATTGTTGACGTCGCAAATATGCTCAACAAGATGGGCGCCGCCATAAGAGGCGCGGGCACGGACGTTATCAAGATAAAAGGAGTTGAAAAACTCAAAAAAGTCGAATATTCCGTTATTCCCGATCAGATAGAAACCGGCACGTTTATGATGGCAGCGGCCGTGACCCGCGGAGATATCATGATCCACGGCATCATTCCGCAGCATATGGACGCCGTTTCGTCAAAACTTATCGAGATGGGCTGTATAGTGACGGAATATGACGAAGCCATCAGGGTCGTTTGCAGAGGGCCGCTGCGCCCCTGCAACGTAAAAACGCTGCCGTATCCGGGCTTTCCCACCGATATGCAGCCGCAGATATGCGTCGCGCTCGCTCAGGCGGGGGGACAGGGCACCGTTACCGAAAGCATATTTGAAGACAGATTCAAATATGTCAGCGAGCTTCGCAAAATGGGCGCGAAAATCAAAGTCGAAGGCGGAAACGTTGCTCATATAGAGGGCGTGGAAAAGCTCAAAGGAGCCGACCTTGCCGCGCCGGATCTTCGCGCGGGGGCTGCGCTTGTCCTGGCGGGACTCAGCGCCGAAGGAAAGACTACTGTTGACGGAATAGAATACATAATGCGCGGATATGAGGATTTTGACAAAAAACTCAGAAGTATCGGCGCAAAGATAAGAATAGAAACCGATTCAAAATGATCGGAGTCAGAGGCGCTTTAAGACCTCAAAAAAGAGATGAAGCTTTCAAAGACCATTAAAGGCCGCATAGGGGCTATCCTCTGGTGGCCGATGTTTTTACTCCCGGCAATTATCGTTTTTGCCGCGGCTCTTTATTTTTTTGCCGAATACAGACTTGTCATTCTCTCTGTATTTATTGCGGCCTATATCCTGTTTCTTATTGTCTGGAGTATTTTCATCCGAAAAAAATTTCAGGACAGGATCGTGGAGTTTGCCGGCGATTTCGAGGAAATACAGAAAGAACAGCTTATGTCGCTCGCCATTCCCTGCGCTCTTGTGGATGAGGACGGACGAATATTCTGGAAAAACGCTGAATTTGAATCCCTTATGGGAAGCGAAGGCAGAACGCCTGAAGTCATACAGGAGTTTTCACCGCTTATCAGCGAGTTTCTCGCAAACGGCATGCCTCGCAGAAAATACAAAAAGAATATCGAGATTACTTACCGCGGAAGAGATTATTCCCTGGAATTCGTCAGGCTAAAAGCGGATGAAAAAACGCTTACCTATGCCGTCAGCATGGTGGATATGACCTCATACAACGAAGCCCTGCGCACGATAGACGACATGCATCCGATAGTTGCGCAGATCTGCGTTGACAACTATGAAGAACTGTTAAACAGCGTCGAGGATATCCGCAAGCCGCTTGTAGGCGCGCTTGTAGAGCGTATGATAAACCAGCAGATATCAGACGTAAAGGGAGTGCTCAATACCGTAAGCAAGGACAAGTTTACGGCGTATCTTGACAGAAAAGGCTTGAACAAGCTGATAGAAAGCAAATTCAGCATTCTTGAAAAAGTAAAGACAGTCAGTATCGGAAACAAAGTCCTGCCCACACTGAGTATCGGAATAGGCATGGACGGCGAGGATATCGCGGCAAACAGCGAATACAGCAAGCTCGCGATGGATCTGTGTTTGGGCAGAGGCGGAGATCAGGCGATAATCCGCACACCGTCGGGTTCAACGTTTTACGGCGGCAAGACTGAGTCAATAGAAAAATCCACGAAGGTGAAGGCGAGAATAGTCGCACAGGCTCTTCGGGAAATCTTTCTTTCAAAAAACAAAATCCTTGTCATGGGCCATCAGCTTCCCGACGCAGACGCTCTCGGATCGGCGATAGGCATTTACAGGATAGCGAAGGATCTGAAAAAAGAAGCTCATATTGTTTTCGATAAGGCAACGTCCACTATCAGACCTCTTTTTGAAAGACTGAAAGAAGAGGAAGGCGCGTCGGCCTTTGTCACCGGCGAAGAAGCACTCAGGCTCGTGGATGATAATACCGCCGTAGTCATGGTAGATCAAAACAAGCCGAGTCTGTGCGAATGCCCGGAGCTCATAGAAAATTCTTCCTGTACTGTGATAATAGATCATCACAGACAGGGCAGCGAATCGGTCAAGACCGCGCTTTCATACATAGAACCGTATGCTTCATCGGCATGCGAGATGATAACCGAGCTTATTCAGTATGTGTCGCAGGATATAAAGCTTTCCGCGATAGAGGCCGACGCTCTTTACTCGGGAATCATAATCGACACCGACAATTTTCTTGCAAAAACGGGCGCCCGGACTTTTGAGGCGGCAGCCTATCTCAGACGCTGCGGCGCGGATATGACGCTTGTCAGAAAGCTGTTTAGAAAAAGCATGGATGAATTCAGGGCAAAGGCCGACGTGGTCAGCTCGATGGAAATATTCGAGGAGTGCTTTGCTATCGGCAGATGCGAGGCGACGGGAACGGAAAGCCCCACCATTATCGGAGCGCAGGCGGCAAATTCGCTGCTTGACATAAAAGGAATCAAAGCTTCGTTCGTATTCACGCCCTATGAAGGGCAGGTATATATCAGCGCGAGATCCATAGACGAGATAAACGTACAGCTCATAATGGAAAGACTCGGAGGCGGAGGCCACCTGAGTGTAGCCGGAGCACAGCTCGGATCCGTGACCGTGGAAGAAGCGATAGAAAAAACAAAAGAAACGATAAAGCAGATGCTTGACGAGGAGGCAATATAATGAAAATAGTATTACTTCAGGACGTAAAATCTCTCGGAAAAAAAGGACAGACGGTCAACGTCAGTGACGGCTACGCAAGGAATTACATCATACCCAAAAAGCTCGGCGAAGAAGCCACGGCTGCAAACCTCGCAAAGCTCGCAGGACAGAAAAAATATGAAGAAAAAGTAGCTGCCGAGCAGCTTGCCGCAGCCAAAGAACTTGCGGAAAAGATAGAAAAGATCGCGTTAAAGCTTGCGGTTAAAGTAGGCGAGAGCGGAAAGGTATTCGGCTCTGTTTCCGGAAAAGAAATCTCCGAAGCGGCTGCAGAGCAGTTCGGGATCGAGATCGACAAGAAAAAACTGGTTCTTGACGAGCCGCTCAAAACCGTCGGAGAACATATTGTAGCCGTAAAACTGCACCGCGATGTCACTGCAAAATTAAAGGTCATTATTGGCGAAGCTTAAATAACCGGTAAAAAAACATGGACGAAAATATCATCAGAAGAACAATGCCATACAACGCCGAAGCTGAACAGTCGGTCATCGGCGCGTTGATCATCGACAACGAAAATATCCCTTACGTTGACGGGATCATCACGGGAGATGATTTTTATCAAAAACAATACGGGATCATTTACGATGCGATCATCGAGCTTTTCGGCGAGGGAAAGCCTGTAGACAACCTCACGCTTCAGGCAAAGCTCCGCGAAAAAGAGGTGCCGCCGGAAGTCAGCAGTATGAGTTATATAGGCGAGCTGATAGCAAACGTGCCTCTGTCGGTAAATGCAAAATATTATGCGCAGATAGTCCGCGAACAGTCAACGCTCCGCCAGCTTATCAGGGCCAGCGAGAATATAACGAACGAATGCTATGCCGGAAAAAGCAAGACGGACGAGATCATGGACGATACCGAAAAAGCGATATTCGATATCTTAAACTCTCGCCGCACCTCGGAATTTGTCAGCATCGGTCAGACTGTCGTAGAGGTTATCAGCAAGATAAAAGAAACCAGCAAGACCAAAAATCCTATCACAGGTATTCCGACGGGCTTTATAGATCTTGACAGGACGCTCACCGGACTTCACGGAGGCGAGTTTATAATCATCGCCGCCAGACCTTCGATGGGAAAAACCGCATTCGCCCTAAACATTGCCGCGCATGCGTCATTTGAAAAGCAGATCCCCACGGCGTTTTTCAGCCTGGAAATGTCGCGTGAGACGCTTGTAAGCAGACTGCTTTCCATGCATGCTAAGGTCGATATGCAAAAAATGAGAACAGGCACGCTTGATGACGATGAGTGGGCAACCCTCGTCGAAAGTTCAAGGGTAATAGGGAAATCCAATCTTGTAATTGATTATACGCCCGGCATCACGATGTCGGAATTCAGGTCAAAATGCCGCGAATATAAGCTAAAATACAATATCGGTCTGATCGTGGTCGATTATATTCAGCTTATGTCCGGAAACGGCAGAAACGGAGACAACAGACAACAGGAAATATCCGAGATCTCCAGAGGCTTAAAGGCGATCGCCGGAGAGGTGGGAGTTCCCGTCGTAGCGCTGTCACAGCTGTCCCGTGACGTTGAAAAACGCTCCGACAAGCGCCCTGTCATGTCTGATCTTAGAGAGTCGGGCTCGCTCGAGCAGGACGCGGACGTTATCATGTTCCTCTACAGAGAGGAATATTACGACAAAGGAACCGAGCAGACAAACGAGGTCGAGGTGGATATAAAGAAACAGCGTAACGGCCCCACCGGAACCTACAAACTGGTATTCCTTAAAGAATACTCGAGATTTATGAATATGGAAAAAAATTACGAAAAGGACTGATAAAATGAAAAAGGACGATTGCATTTTCTGCAAGCTTGCAAACGGCGAAATCCCTACCACCACGCTTTATGAGGACGAAGATTTCAGAGTCATTCTGGATCTTGGCCCCGCAAGCAAGGGACACAGCCTTATCCTTCCGAAAGAACATTATGCCGATCTTACCGAGCTTTCGGACGAGCTGGGCTCAAAGGTGCTCCGGGTCGCAAAGAAAGTCGGAAAGGCCGCGATGCGCGATCTTAAAGCGGACGGCTTCAACGTCATTCAGAACAACGGAGAAACCGCGGGACAGACGGTCATGCATTATCATGTGCACGTGATCCCGAGATATAAAACAGGCCCGGAATTGCCGCTTTGGACCCCGGGAGAGCTTGATCCGGAGACTGCGAAAGAGATATCTGAAAAACTTCATGTCAAATAAGATAAATAATGACGTTTTTTGCTTTAAAAAAGCCATTTTTTAGTAAAAAAGCTTGACAAAGCGCGCTCTATATCTTATATTTTGTTAAGTAATTCGCAATTGGCGAAATAGTAATAGGAGGAAAACCATGAACAAAACTGAACTTATTGCTGAAATCGCAAAAAAGGCTGAAATTTCCAAGAAGGATGCTGAGAAGGCTCTTAAGGCTTTCACCGACACCGTTCAGGCTCAGCTTAAGAAGGGCAACAAAGTTACCCTCGTTGGTTTCGGAACTTTTGACGTAGCTAAGAGAGCTGCACGCAACGGCATCAACCCTCGTACGAAGGCTACCATCAAGATCAAAGCCAGCAAGGCTCCTAAATTCAAAGCAGGAAAAGCTCTTAAGGATGCGCTTAACTAATTAAAGCAATATTCTGTTAGAGGGATGAGAGGCGCATAGCGCCTCTTATCTGTTATCAAAGACTATGAGATTGGATAAATATCTGAAAGTATCACGGCTTATCAAAAGACGCACCCTTGCCAATGAAGCCTGTGACGCCGGCAGAATAAAGATAAACGACAAGACTGCCAAGGCCTCGGCACAGGTGGCCGAAGGAGACGTTATCGAGATCGGATTTGGAAACAGGCTCGTAAAAGTTCGCGTCACCGCGATAAAAGAGACCACCAAAAAAGACGAAGCGACAGATATGTTTGAGTATATCTGATTTTAACGAAAATGAGAGAATCCAGCAGCGAAATCAGAAAAAAAGCAAAGCGCAAAAGAAGAAGAATGGCCGCCGCTGTAATAGTTGCGGTGTTTACTATAGCGGTTCTGCTTTTTATGATCGTTTCTCTTAAAAAAGAGACCGCCGTAAACAGCGAAAAACTCGGCAGGGTGGAATCGCAGTTGGCCGAGCAATATGCCCGCAGCGAGGAGCTTGAAGCCGAAAAATTATACATGAAGAGCCGCGAATTTATCGAAAAAATAGCGAGAGAAAGACTGGGACTGGTTACTCCCGGCGAGACGATCATCAAACCACGGGAATAGACTGACAGTGCTTTTTGAACAATTCAAAAAAAATATAATCGAAAATGATCTTATAAAGCAGGGAGACCGCGTTGTAGCAGGCGTAAGCGGAGGCGCAGATTCGGTATGCCTGCTTTTGTGTTTGCATGAGCTCTCCGAAGAAATGCCCTTTATACTCGAGGCGCTGCATCTCAATCATTGCATAAGGGGCGCTTTTGCTGACGCAGACGAGGCCTTTACCGTGAGCCTGTGCGAGAGCCTTGGTATAAAGCTGCATGTCTTTAGAAAGGATGTGCAGGGTCTTGCAAAGGAGAAGAAGATCTCGTTAGAAGAAGCCGGAAGGCAGGCGCGGTACGAAGCGCTTTTTGAAACGGCGGGTGTTGGAAAGATCGCCGTTGCTCACAACAGCAACGACCTTGATGAAACGATCTTTCACAATATCATCCGCGGAAGTTCTCTGCCGGGACTTTCCGGTATGAAAATGAAAGAAGGCGCGATCATCAGACCGCTTTTAAATATCGACAGAACGCAGATAGAGGAATATCTTGCAAAGCGCGGACAGGAGTATTGCACAGATGCGACGAATTTTGAAAACGACTATACGCGAAACAAGCTGCGAAATATAGTTATTCCTTTTATCGAAAAGGAAATCAACGCCGGATTTTCAAAGCATCTTCGAAGGCTCGGAAGAGACGCGGAGCTTGCCGACGAATATATTTCAGACTGTGCAAGGGCTTTCCTTGAGGAACATTCTTCGCCCGCCCGTGGCGGCCTGAAGATAGACGCTGCAGCTCTCTTAAAGCTGCCGGAAATATTGCGCCGCAAAGCGGTTTATCTTTTGCTTGCCGCGGTTTCCGGTAAAAAGAGAGATATAGGAGACGCGCACGTTGGCGCGGTCATCCGTCTTCTCGGCAAAGACGGCACGGTATCCGCAGATCTGCCCTACGGTGTGACGGCCGTAAAAAGCTACCATGAGCTGACGATTTGCAAAAATGCGGAAATACACGGGGAATCCGGATCAGAAGGGCTCATTGAAAAACTGAACCGTTCGCTTTTAAAAGCGCGTATATTTTCCGAAGAAAATGCCGGAAGTTTTCCTCAAAAAGAATATACGAAATGGTTTGATTATGATAAAATTACTGATACTCTGCTTTGGAGAACCAGACGGCAGGGCGACGGTATTTTCTTAAAGGGCGTCGGACGAAAATCGCTTGCGCGGTATATGATCGACGAAAAGATCCCCGCGGCAAAAAGAGACGCGACGCCGGTGCTTGCGGACGGAAACGAGATACTTTGGATACCCGGCGGCCGTATAAACGAGAAATACAAGATCACAAGCGAAACGAAAAATATTATCGAAATTAACGCGGAGGGGGACTTTGAATGATGAAAGAAAAAGTCAGAGTATATATATCGCAGGAAGACGTTGAAGCGCGCATTCAGCAGATGGCGGACCGCATCAGCGAGGAATATAAAGGCAAGACTGTTCATCTGGTAGGTATATTAAAAGGCAGCGTGATGTTCCTGAGCGAACTGGCCAAGAGACTTACTATACCGGTGACCATGGATTTTATGAGCTGTTCAAGCTACGGCTCTGGTACCGTTTCAAAAGGAATAGTAAAGATCACGAAAGACCTGGATGAATCCATCGAAGGAAAAAACGTTATTCTCATCGAAGACATAATCGACTCCGGAAATACTTTGGCCTATCTCTCGGAAATATTCAAAGCAAGAAAGCCGGCGAGTTTTATGATATGTACTTTGCTCGACAAGCCTTCGCGCAGAGTAAGACGCGAGATACAGGTAGATCATACCTGCTTTACGATTGACGATTATTTCGTAGTAGGTTACGGACTTGATTATGATCAGCGTTACAGAAATCTTCCCTACGTGGGAATAGTCGAGTTTGAGGATTAAGGGGTATTTATGCAGAAAAATCCATACGGCGGATTGTTGAAAGCTCTGCTGTTTATCGTGCTTGTGGGCGCGATATACTTTCTTGTAAACGGAGCGGTAAATTCGTCAAATCAATACCAGGAAGGAAAATACGGTGATTTTACCGCTGCTCTTGAGTCTGAAGGCATAAAGAGCGTGAAGATCATCCAAAACGAAGAAATCCCGTCAGGCACCGTTATTTACGTTACGGACGACGGTCAGTATTCGTTTGCTTATACCGACGTTGACCGGGTAGTAAAGGAGCTCAACGAAAAAGGATTTAAAAACTATACCGTTTCGGGCCCCGAATCGGGAATGAGTCCGACTATGATAGTAATGCTCGTTATCGGCGGCGTACTTTTGCTGTTTATAGTTATAAACGTACTTCGCGGCTCGGCAGGTGGCGGCGCAAATGCCCAAATGATGAATTTCGGAAAGAGCAGGGCCCAGATGGTCCGCAATTCCGGAAAGAAATTCAGCGACGTTGCCGGCCTTAAAGAAGAAAAAGAAGAATTGACTGAGATCGTGGATTTTCTGAAAGATCCCGGAAAATACGTGCGCATAGGCGCAAGGATTCCGAAGGGAATACTCCTTGTAGGAGCGCCTGGTACCGGCAAGACTCTCATGGCAAAAGCTATTGCCGGGGAAGCGGGAGTGCCTTTCTTTAGCATCTCGGGCTCTGATTTTGTGGAAATGTTCGTCGGCGTCGGTGCGTCCAGAGTCAGGGATCTTTTTGCCGACGCGAAAAAGAACAGACCCTGCATAGTTTTTATTGACGAAATCGATGCGGTCGCCCGCAGAAGAGGAACGGGCCTTGGCGGCGGCCACGATGAGAGAGAGCAGACCTTAAACCAGCTCCTTGTGGAGATGGACGGTTTTGGCATAAATGAGGGTATTATAGTCATGGCGGCCACAAACCGCGTGGATATACTCGATCCGGCTATCATGCGCCCGGGGCGGTTTGACAGAAAAGTAATGGTTCACAAGCCCGACGTCTTCGCCAGAGAAGAGATACTGAAGGTTCATTCCCTCAGAAAGCGCGTCGGAGATGACGTTGATCTAAAGAAGATCGCACAGACTACTGCCGGCTTTACCGGGGCCGATCTGGAAAACCTCATGAATGAAGCAGCCATCATCGCTGCGAAAAGCGGAAGAGAGTTTATCGTTCAGGAAGACGTAAACAGCGCTTTTGTAAAGGTGGGAATAGGCACTGAGAAAAAGAGCATTCATATTTCCGACGAAGAAAAAAGGATCACGGCATATCATGAGGCGGGACACGCGATACTGTTCCACGTGCTCGACAAGGTAGGTCCGGTTCATACGATATCCATTATTCCGACAGGGCTTGGAGCAGCCGGCTATACCATGCCACTTCCCGAAAAAGACCGTATGTTTATGACAAAAACGGAAATGCTGAACAATATCATGGTTTCCATGGGCGGCCGTATCGCCGAGGAAATGATCTTCGGAGACGTGACAAACGGCGCGTCGGCAGATATCAAGCAGGCGACTTCTCTTGCGCATGATATGGTCACGAAGTACGGAATGTCCGAAAAGATCGGCTTTATCAACTGCGGCGATGAGGACGAGATCTTTATCGGAAGAGATTACGGCAAAAAGCAGGGATACAGCGAGCATCTTGCAAGCCTTATTGACGAAGAAGAAAAGCGCATTATCGAAGAATGCTACGAAAAAGCGTGCGCGATCGTAGAAAAGCACAAAAATATACTGCATGCCTGCGCGGAGCTTCTGATAGAAAAAGAAAAGATCTATCAGGAGGAATTTGAAGCGCTTTGGGAAGGCTGATCCCAAAACCGAAAGGATAATACAGGCAAATGGTTCCCGAATGGGCGAAAGGAATGATATTTTATCAGATTTTTCCCGACCGCTTTTATAATGGCGATCGGGAAAATGACGTAAAGACGGGCGAATACAAATATGAGCCCGGCGGCAGCGTGCGCTTTGTAGACGACTGGAATTCGCTGCCCGAGACTACCGACGTCAACAGGTTTTACGGAGGAGATCTGGAAGGCGTCTGGGATAAACTGCCTTATTTAAAAGAACTCGGCATAGAAGCCATTTTGTTCAATCCGATATTCAAATCGCCGTCAAATCACAAATACGATACGACGGATTATTACGTGATAGATCCTCATCTTACGAGCAAAAGAGCCAGAAATCAGACGGAAGACAGAGATCTGACCCCGAATGAATATTTTGCCTGCTTTACGAGGGCCGTTCATGAAGCCGGCATGAAGATCATTCTTGACGGTGTTTTCAATCACTGCGGCAATGAAAACAAATGGGCCAATGACCCGTCCAAAAAAGATTATTTTTCGGTTGACGAAAAAGGAGAACGCGAATGCTGGTGGGGAGTAAAGACTCTTCCGAAGCTGAATTATGATAAAAGCCGCGAGCTTGTGGAAACAATGCTCGAAATAGGCAAATACTGGGTCGGAGCGCCGTACTTTTGCGACGGCTGGAGACTTGACGTGGCGGCGGATCTCGGACACAGCAAAACGGTAAATCATTCTTTCTGGAAGTCGTTTTGCGACGCCGTAAAGTCAGTCCGTCCGGACGCGCTGATCTTTGCGGAGCTTTACGAGAATCCTCACGAGTGGCTGGCCGACGGCGAGTGGGACAGCGTAATGAATTATGAGGGATTTATGGATCCGGTCTCCGGATTTTTTACCGGAGTAGATAAGCATATGGAATACGGATGCGGAGAGCTTCTCGGGGACGCGGAAGCATTTGCCGGAGCGCTGACGAGAGCGAGAAACGCTTTTCCTTCGTATGACAATTATCTGGCTGCAATAAATCAGCTTGACAATCATGACCACGCAAGGTTCATTACAAGAACAAAAGGTATCACGGGGCGGCTCGGAGCGCTTGCGCAAGAAGACGCTTCCGCCGGAGTCGATTATGACGTGCTCAGGCAAAGCGTCGTTTTCCAGATGACGTGGCCCGGATCACCGACATTATATTACGGAGATGAAACTGCCCTGCCGGGATTTACCGATCCCGACAACAGACGCACCTTTCCGTGGGGCGCCGAGAGCTTTGAACTTATAGATTTTTATAAAAAGCTGATACGTCTTCACAAATCTTCAAAGGCGCTACGCATCGGAGAATGCGAGATCGTCTGCGCAGAGGGCGGACGCTTTGCTTTTTACAGAAAATACGGCGACGAAATGTTTTTAACGGTTATAAACCGGGAAACAGAGGAAAAAGAAATGCGGATAAGACCGCAAAATGTGGCGCCGTTTAATGAGGCTACGCGGGTTTTTGAAACCTCGAAAGGCTACAGCGTCGGAACAAAAAGACTGGAAATGACTGACGAAGGGCTTTTGCTAAAGCTTCCTCCGGTCTCTTCGATGATCGTCAAACTTACGGCGGATGAAAAAACCGACAACTGACAAATAAAAAATACATCGTATATATATTATAAGAACAAGGAAGTGAAAAAGTTGAAAAGAGAAGACGTAAGAAATATCGCGATAATCGCGCACGTAGATCACGGCAAGACTACTCTCGTTGACGAGCTGTTAAAGCAGAGCGGCGTATTCCGCGCAAATCAGGAAGTACGCGAAAGAGTTATGGACTCAAATGACCTTGAAAGAGAGCGCGGCATTACGATTTTGTCAAAAAACACGGCTGTTTTCTACAACGGCGTAAAGATCAATATCATAGATACGCCCGGACATGCGGATTTCGGAGGCGAGGTAGAGCGCGTACTGAAGATGGTAAACGGAGTCATCCTTGTTGTGGACGCTTTCGAAGGCCCTATGCCTCAGACAAAGTTCGTTCTGAAAAAAGCGCTTGAGCTCGATCTTGACGTTATTGTCTGCATAAACAAAGTTGACAGACCCGAGGCGCGGCCCAATGCCGTAATAGACGAAGTGCTGGAGCTTCTGATGGAGCTTGACGCAAATGACAAACAGCTTGACTGCCCCTTTGTCTTTGCTTCTGCAAAAGCAGGCTGGTCAGCGCTGGATCTCGACGATGAAAGAAAGGATATGAAGCCTCTTTTTGAGACTGTATTAAAATATATTCCGGCGCCTGAAGGAGATGAAAACGCGCCTCTTCAGACGCTTATCAGCACAATAGATTACAACGAATACGTCGGCAGGATCGGAGTCGGAAAGGTCGATAACGGAATTATCAGAGTCAATCAGGAAGTGGTTATCGTAAATGCTCACGATACCGAAAAGCAAAAAAAAGTCAAAGTCAGCAAGCTGTATGAGTTTGACGGCCTGAGCAAAGTCGAGGTAAATGAAGCGCGTCCCGGCTCGATAGTGGCCATTTCGGGCATATCCGATATTCATATCGGAGATACGCTCTGCGATCCGTCCGCACCGGTGGCTATAGAGTTTCAGAAGATCTCCGAGCCGACTCTTGCCATGACTTTTATGGTAAACGATTCGCCTTTTGCGGGTCAGGAAGGAAAATACGTTACCTCGCGGCATTTGCGCGACAGACTATTCAGAGAGCTAAATACTGACGTCAGTCTGAAGGTGGACGAGCTGAGCCCCGACGCGTTCAGAGTCAGCGGAAGAGGAGAACTTCATCTTTCGGTCCTTATCGAGAATATGCGTCGTGAAGGATATGAATTTGCCGTAAGCAAAGCCGAGGTCATTTACAAGGAAGACGAAAAAGGAAAGAAACTGGAGCCTATCGAGCATCTGTTTGTGGACGTTCCCGATGAATATACCGGAGTGGTCATTGAAAAACTGAGCGCAAGAAAAGGCGAGCTTTTGAACATGAAGCCTTCGGGTACGGGCTATACGAGGATAGAGTTTTCTATCCCCTCAAGAGGCCTTATCGGATACAGAGATGAATTTTTGACGGATACCAAGGGCAACGGTATCATGAACCAGCTCTTTGACGGATACGCGCCGTACAGGGGCGATATCCAGTACCGCAATATGGGCTCGCTGATCGCTTTCGAAACGGGCGACGCCGTTGCTTACGGACTTTTCAATGCCCAGGAAAGAGGACTTCTTTTTGTAAAACCGGGCGATCGCGTTTATGCCGGAATGGTGGTAGGCCAGAATCCGAAAAACATGGATATAGAGGTCAACGTCTGCAAGAAAAAACAGCTCACCAATACCAGGGCCTCAGGCTCTGACGAGGCGCTGAAGCTGGTTCCTCCAAAGGCAATGTCCCTGGAACAGTGCATGGAATTTATAGATACAGACGAGCTTCTCGAGGTCACTCCCCTGACGCTGCGAATAAGAAAGAAGATTCTCGATCCCACGCTGCGAAAGAGAGATATGATCAAACGGCAAAACAGCTGAAAGGACGGATATGTTTCTGAAATATCTTGCGGTTTTTTTTATTTCAATGGTTCCGATAATTGAACTGCGCGGCGCTATTCCCATCGGAGTGGCGACGCTCGGCCTGCCGTTGATACCTACTTATATAGTCGCGATCATCGGAAATATGCTTCCCGTGCCGTTTATATATCTGTTTGCCAGAAAAGTCCTGGAATGGGGAGCGGATAAGAAATATATCGGAAAATGGTTTTCATGGATGCTTCAGAAAGGCGAGAAGGCAGGCGCGCGTATAAACGGAAAAAAAGGCGCGTTTATCGGACTTATGCTTTTTGTCGGAATACCGCTTCCGGGAACCGGAGCGTGGACGGGGACTCTCGCCGCGAGTATTCTTCATCTGAAATTTAAAGACAGTATCATAGCCGCGATGGGCGGCGTGCTGATCGCAGGGATCATTATGATCAGCCTTACCCTCCTGGGAATAAATATCTTTTCGTAAGCAAGATTGCGGGCTTTGATATGACTGACAAAAAAACGGATTTTAAGAACGGTTTCAAAAACGGCGTACCGATCATGCTTGGATACCTCGCGGTATCCTTTGCTTTTGGTATGCGCGTCTGCGCGCTCGGCGTTCCATGGTGGCTTGCGGGATTGATCTCTTTTACAAATCTTACGAGCGCCGGACAATTTGCAGGGACAAATCTGATGATTGCGGGGGCCGCTTTTATAGAGATAGCCGTAGCTACGCTGATCATCAACAGCAGATATTTTCTCATGTCTCTGTCGCTTTCTCAAAAGCTGGATAGCCGGTGCGGCCTTTTCAAAAGACTGTCGATCTCATACGGAGTTACCGATGAAATATTTGCCGTTGCCATAGGAAAGGGGGGGAGCCTTTCTTCCTCTTATATGTTCGGGCTTATCCTCGGCCCCTGCATAGGCTGGACATCCGGCGCGCTGCTTGGCGGGCTTTTCTCATCGCTGCTTCCGCAGATAGTGGTCGGTGCGATGGGAATCGCGCTCTATGCTATGTTTATAGCTATCATCATCCCGCCCGCGAAGGATGATCGGGCGGTGCTGTTTGCAGTAGCGGCTGCTGCCGCGATCAGTTTTTGCTTTGCTTTTATTCCGGTATTCAAAATATTTGACGGCGGATGGGGAATAATAATTATTACGGTAATAGTGGCTGCCGCGGCGGCTTTTCTGTTTCCGGCAGAGGAGGCGGAAAATGAGTAACGCGGGATATGTTGCGGGTGCTGTCATCGTCATGGCGGGCGTCACTTACCTGATCAGAGCAGTGCCTCTTGTTTTCTTCAGAAAGAAGATCACCAACAGATGGTTCAGGTCTTTTTTGCATTATGTTCCCTACGCGGTGCTTTCAGCCATGACTTTTCCGTCGATTTTTACGGCCGCAGGGCATCTTGCGTCGGGAATTGTCGCCGCAGTCTGCGCTATCGTTCTTGCATATTTCAAAAAAAGCCTGCTTGTCGTGGCGGCCGGAGCCGCGGGCGCAGCTCTTGTTTGCGAGCTGATCATAGGCGCATTTTAAAAACGCACCGGCAAAGGTGCGTTTTTTGTTACGAGTCGGAGACCATCTCTTAGATCTGGTGCTTTACCACGGCATATTCATCGCCGTTTCTGTAGTATCTGCACTGCTTAAAGCCACGGCCGTAAAGCCCGGCCACTTCGTCCTCGTCCATATCGACCGAGCAATAGTATTCTTCGTCGTTTTCGTCATATTCAAAATAAGCGCAGGTTTCGCAGTCAGCCATAAAAGCTCCTTTAGTAGCGCACAGCCTCAGAAAGCGGCAGCTCGAGAAGCTCCGGGTTTTCGATGAGTTTTTTGAAAAGACGGATGGTTTTTGCATAGTAATATCCGTCGGCAAGACGCTCGTCAATGGTAAAACCGAAGTCGATGCTGTCTTTTATGGAAAGCTCCCCGCGGCGGTTGTAAAACGGTCTTACGGTCTTTTCTCCCACGGTGAGAAATACGGAGGTGGTTCCCCAGTTGGTGAGATGGTGATATCCGGCATGAAGTTTTATGGAACCGAGATAAGAAAGCACGGCGGAAGAGTAATACGGATCGGTTTCGATCAGCGAATAAGGAACTTTTCCGTGACGGTCGAGCATACACATAAATTTGACCAGAAATCTGCTCAGAAAACGCGGCAGTTTTTTTGTGAAAAACTCCATGGCGTCGCTTGAACTGTCAACCACGTTTTCAAAGCGGACGGACTTCACCTGCTCGTTTACCTTTTCATATAATGTATCGATAGTATCGCTGTCTTTTGCGTGGATAAATACGAGGGCCTCGTCTCCGTCGTCGTTGAAGTGCTTTTTCATAGTAAAGGCGCAGCAGACTTCATTTCGCTGATAAGTGTTTCCGTTTACGATAAAGCGGTTCATACGCTCGCGCAGCGTGATGGTCTTGAGAAGCGCCGCTATTATAACGAGAAAATGGGAATAACGGGTTCCTTCGATGTTTTCGTTTTTCTTTTCGAGATAAGCGTTGATATTCGATACGTCAAGTGTTTCGGAAATGAATGCTTCGTTGTCACAGCGGTTCGGATAAATGATAGGCATGATATAGTGCATCGGATCGACGTCCCGAAGGAGTCTTCCGTCGCGCCTGTCGCCGCGACGCCTTTTGTATGTTGTTTGTCCGTCCGGGCTTTGCTTTTTTGACATAATTCCTCTCCTGATCATGGTAGCATAAAAACAAAAACATCGGAAAAATTATAGCAAAAGCGGTTTTTATATTCAAGTTCAAAATATGGCAAAAACCTTGCTAAAAAGCGGCTTTTTCCGTATAATAAAATTCCGGCGGCAGCAACGGCTGCGCGCTTTTTGCAAGAAACAAAAAAAGAGGTATTTATATGATTTATATTTCTGATTTAAGAGAAGGCGACAGAGTGTCGGGAATATATCTTTGCAAAAACAAGGTCAATGCGAAGACAAAGGTCGGGAAAAGTTATTATTCCCTTACGCTTCAGGATAAGACCGGAACGGTTGACGCAAAGGTCTGGGATCTGAGCAGCGGGATCGATCATTTTGAGGCGATGGATTTCATCCACGTCGAAGGCGACGTCACCGTATTTCAAGGCGTAAATCAGCTGAATATCCGTCGCATCCGCAAGGCGCATGAAGGCGAATATGAGCAGGCGGACTATCTTCCTTCTACGAAATTTGACGAAGAAGAGATGAAAACCGAGCTTCTTGCTTTTGTAAGGAGCGTAAAAAACACGCACCTTAGGGGGCTTTTGGAGTCGTTTTTTGTTGAAGACAAGGATTTTTGGAAAGAATTTTGCCTCCATTCGGCGGCGAGAAGCGTGCATCACAGTTTTGTCGGCGGCCTGCTGCAGCATACTCTGAGAGTTACGCAGCTTTGCGATTTTTATTGCAGGCAGTACCTTGCGCTTCACAGGGATCTTCTGATTTCCGGTGCGCTGCTGCACGATATCGGAAAGACAAAGGAAATATCAAACTTTCCCGAAAACGATTATACTGACGCGGGACAACTCATAGGACATATCGTGATCGGATATGAAATGATTACAGAGCGCATAAGAAAAATGCCGGGATTTCCCGA
This sequence comes from Lachnospiraceae bacterium UBA3774, assembly GCA_002369255.1. Lineage (GTDB taxonomy): Bacteria > Bacillota > Clostridia > Lachnospirales > Lachnospiraceae > UBA3774. The sequence continues at coordinate 1,943 of DFFO01000022.1, read as the reverse complement.
AAAGCTTGCAAACGAGCTCGGGCATCTGATCCTGTCGCATCACGGCGAGCTGGAATACGGTTCTCCGAAAAAGCCCGCGCTGTTGGAGGCGGTCGCGCTTCACCACGCCGACAATACCGACGCGAAGCTCGAACTGGTGACGGAGCTTGTGGAAAATGCGGTAAGCGGAAGCTGGCTCGGATATCAAAAGCTGATAGAAAGCAATCTGCGAAAGACATCAGATCCGGAATGATCGAACAATGAAAAAAGGACAGATTTTTGAGATCAAAATAGAAGACATGACTGACGAAGGAGCGGGAATCGGCAAAGCTGACGGATACCCGCTTTTTGTCAAAGATGCCGTTCCCGGAGACGTGATCCGGGCCGAGCTGATAAAAGACAAAAAGACCTATGGCTACGGAAGGTTGCTTGAGGTTTGCGAGGCATCACCGGACAGAATCGTTCCGAAATGTCCTATCGCAAGGCCATGCGGCGGCTGTCAGCTTCAGGCGCTTTCTTATGAGGCACAGCTGGTTTTTAAGGAAAATAAAGTCAAAGCCGCGCTAAAGCGGATAGGCGGAGTGACTTTTGATAAAACGGAACCTGTCATTTCCATGAAGGATCCGTGGCATTACCGCAACAAGGCCGAATATCCGGTGCGAAAAGGCAAGGATGGCCGCATACTGATAGGTTTTTATGCCGGCCGCACACACAGCGTCATCGAATGTGAAAACTGTCTCATAGGACAGGAAGCGGACGCGCAGGTGCTTGGCGCCGTAAAGCGTTGGATGAATGAATTCGGAATTGAACCTTACGATGAGGAAGCGGGCACCGGTACAGTGCGTCATGTGATGATCCGGACCTCGTTTGCATCCGGAGAGCAGATGGTCTGCCTTGTAGTAAATACAAAGAAGCTCCCTTTTGCAAATGAGCTTTCGCGGCTTTTGCCAAAGACGGTCACATCGTTTTCATACAGCGTAAATTTAAAAAAGACAAACGTAATAATGGGAGATCGCACGGTGCCGGTTTTTGGAGAGGCATTTTTGGAAGACGTTATCTGCGGCGTCAGATACAGGATCTCGCCGCGTGCTTTTTATCAGGTCAATCCGGCCCAGACAGAAAAACTCTATGCCAAAGCGCTCGAATATGCCGGCCTTTCCGGGAATGAAACGGTGTGGGATCTTTACTGCGGCATAGGCACGATATCTCTTATCATGGCAAAAAAAGCGAAAAAGGTCTATGGAGTTGAGATCATCCCCGAAGCGGTAAAAAACGCACGGGAAAATGCTGTTTTAAACGATATAAACAATGCGGAGTTTTTTGCGGGCAGAGCGGAGGACGTACTTCCGGAGCATTTTGCAAAAACCGGCGAAAAGGCCGACGTGATAGTGGTGGATCCGCCGAGAAAGGGGTGCGACGGCTCGTTGCTTCATACCATCGCTTTGATGGCTCCGAAGAGGCTGGTCTACGTATCGTGCAATCCCGCAACGCTTGCAAGAGACGTAAGTATCATGCGTGAATTCGGATATGAAGTGAAAAAGGTGCAGCCTGTGGACATGTTCCCGTGGACGGGGCATGTGGAAAGTATCGCACTTTTGGAGCGGGTGAGCAACCGAAAAGCGGATGCAAAGGTGCATATTGATGTGGATTTGGAGGATTATTACAGAATTAAGGATGCACAGGGGAAAGACGGAAAATAACAGAAAATGTATTTTAGTAGATAAGAGCTGCTGATGCATAAAATTATCAGTAGCTCATTTTATATCATTAATCTTACTATCGGACTTTGATGACTTTTGATTTAATTCGGCTAATAAAAATAACTGCCGAATTTAGTTGAAATATTTTTTCGAATCGTGTATAGTATAAGCGGAGGTGATTCATGTGAACATATTCGCTGAAAACAAGAAGTTTATCACAACTAGCGAACTGAAGGATCTGGGCTATTCATATTACAAGATTGG
>DFFO01000049.1 GCA_002369255.1 Lachnospiraceae bacterium UBA3774 | reverse complement strand
GCGCCGACCTTGATGACGGCAACGCCGCCCGCGAGCTTGGCAATACGCTCCTGATATTTTTCTCTGTCGTAGTCTGATTTTGTCTCGGCCTCAAGATTGCGGATCTGTGCAACTCTGTCGGCAATTGCCTGCTTGTCGCCCTGTCCGTCAACTATAATGGTATTTTCCTTTGTGGACTTGACGCTCTTGGCACGGCCGAGCATATCTATGGTGGCGTCACGAAGCGCTACTCCGATATCATCGGAAATAACGGTACCGCCCGTAAGAACGGCGATATCCTGAAGCATTTCCTTGCGGCGGTCGCCGTAACCGGGAGCCTTTACCGCGATAACGTTAAATGTGCCGCGGAGTTTGTTTACGATAAGGGTGGTAAGAGCTTCTCCCTCAACGTCTTCCGCGATTATGAGAAGTCTCGCTCCCTGCTGAACGATCTGCTCAAGAATAGGAAGTATTTCCTGGATATTGCTGATCTTCTTGTCTGTAATGAGGATATAGGGATCGTCGATGACAGCTTCCATCTTTTCCATATCCGTGCACATGTAAGCGCTCAGATATCCTCTGTCAAACTGCATGCCTTCTACCATCTCAAGCTCGGTAGTCATGGACTTGGATTCCTCAATGGTAATGACGCCGTTTCCTGAAACCTTTTCCATGGCGTCTGCAACCATGGCGCCGACGGTATCGTCACCGGCTGAAATAGCCGCAACACGGGTGATCTGCTCTTTGCCGGTAATGGGCTTGCTCATATCTGCAATAGCCTTAACCGCAACATCGGTAGCTTTTTTCATTCCTTTACGAAGGATGATGGGATTTGCGCCAGCGGCAAGATTCTTCATACCGGCATTTACCATGGACTGAGCCAGAACGGTAGCGGTAGTAGTGCCGTCTCCGGCAACGTCATTTGTCTTGCTGGCAACTTCCTTGATGAGCTGCGCGCCCATATTTTCAAAACCGTCTTCGAGTTCGATCTCTTTTGCGATGGTAACGCCGTCATTTGTAATGAGGGGACCGCCGTAAGACTTTTCAAGTACTACGTTGCGTCCTTTGGGTCCGAGCGTTACGCGGACTGTATCTGCAAGTTTGTTTACGCCGGCTTCAAGAGCCTTACGCGCTTCAACTCCGTATTTAATATCTTTTGCCATGATAAAACCTCCTGATTTATTCGACTACAGCGACGATGTCGCTCTGTTTTACAACGATATATTCCTCGCCGTCCAGCTTTACTTCCGTACCGGCGTATTTCTGAGCAATAACAAGATCTCCGACCTTGACCGACATTTCGATCTCTTTGCCGTCCACGATTCCGCCGGGTCCTACTGCCACGACCTCAGCCTGCTGGGGCTTTTCTTTTGCAGAGCCCGCAAGAATAATGCCGGACTTCGTAGTTTCTTCCTCGACCAGCTGCTTTAAAACAACCTTATCTCCGAGCGGTCTTAACTTCATGATATTTCCTCCTTATATGAATGTATTAAATTTTATTTTTTAGCACTCTAACTCACAGAGTGCTAACCACATCGCATATAATAACACCGCTATATATGAAATGCAACCGCTAATTTATAAAAAAAGTATAACTCCCCTTAATAAATTTTTCCCTTTATTTAAATGCTCCATTATTATATAATGTATGAAAAGAACGCATATACACCCTATATGTGAATCATGCTTACCAATAGGAGGTTATAATATGTCTAAAGGTAAATTTTTAGGACTTGCGGGGCTTGCGGGGCTTGCCGCAGGCGCTTTTGCATTATTTAAGGTCGGCGAAAAGAAACTCGCCGAAGAATCCGAAGAAAAAGAGACCGACGATATTTCCGCCGCTTTTGACGGAGAGGATGTTTTTGCCGAAACCGCGGAAGACTCAGAAGACGACGAAGCAGAGTTTTCGGACGACGAAGCTGACGGCTCCGTTATCGACACCGTAAAAAATCTCGCCGAGGACGCCTGTGAAAACGCGGCCAAAGTCTGCAAGACCATCAAAGTCGGCTTTGTAGAGACTTTCAGCAAAGCAAAGAGCACCTACGGAGACTACAGGGAAGATCCCGAGGCATTTAAAGAAAAAGCAAAAGCAAAAGTCAGCCAGACCAAAGAAAAAGTTACGAGCTTTGCTTCCGAAAAGTTCAGTGAAGTAAAGGATTTTGCAAAAGAAAAAATAGACAATCTCAAGGACGTTACAGCAGATGAGGCTTCCGAAACCGAAGAAGCAGGATCTGACAGCTAAACGTTTTTTAAGAAAAGCGGCCCAAAAGGCCGTTTTAAGAGCAAAGAAAAGGCCGCGGTATGCGGCCTTTTTTAGATATTTGATCACATATTTGAATTGTGATATTTTCTGTCGTACGTGACTTCTTCTCCAAACCAATCCGGCGGCAAAAACCCTTCGGCTTCGTTTACCGAATCAAACTCCACCTCGGCAAGCCACAGTCCCTCATTAGGACTTTCAAACCTGTCAAGCTCGATGGTGTAGGTTTTTCCTTCAAAATCATACGGGATCAGAAATCTTCGTTTTCTTATGACGGTTCCCTCGGCTTTTTTCTTCAGGCTTTCATAAGCCTCAGCGTTCAGAGGGAGATTGTATTCCTCCCGCGCCATCATTCCGCCGCCCTTATACGTCATATAATATTCGTCGTCAGCCTTGCGCACCCTTATGACGGGTTTTCTGCAAAGATATGCCTGTTCGATAAGGACGCTCTTTACAAGATCCGTATCCCTCGGCACTTCTTTTATCAGATATTTTCTCTCTATTTCCATATCATCATCCGTTTATTAAAGCTGCCCGCAAAAAACGGACAGCTTTTTTGACACTTAAAACTTTTTTGTGATCTTGAGGACGTTTTGCCCGTCTTCATAGCTGTAAACCATATCGTCCATGGATTTTTTTACTATGAAAATGCCGAGCCCTCCAACGTCCCTGTCCTCAGCGGACAGCGTGGTATCCGGATCGTCTTTTTTCAGAGGATCGTATGCGACTCCATTGTCAATAAAAGTAACGACGGCGGCGTTTTCATCCTCTGAGAGCTCCACTCTGACCGTCGCTTTACCGACTCCCGGAGCATAAGCATATCTTGCAATATTCCCAAAAAGCTCATCAATGGCTATATCTATCTGTATCTGAGCTTTCATGGGGCAATCCCACGATTCCAATACCTCGTTCACAAAGTCCGTCACAAGTTCGATGTTTTCAAATGTAGCATCAACCGTGATTTCCTGCATAATAACGTCAGTCCTCTATAGTAAGTATATCGATAAAGCCCGTGATCTCAAAAACTTCCTTGATGGTATCATTTGCCTTTGTGATGACCATCTTGCCCTGTTTGTTCATTTTTTTCTGTGCGGAAAGAAGGATACGAAGTCCCGCGGACGAAATATATTCCAGTCCGGAAAAATCAAGCACAAGCTCTGTCACCCCGCCGAGCGAAGAATTTAATTCTTCGTCAAATTCGGGAGCCGTGGAAGTATCAAGTCTTCCTTCGAGAGCCATTATAAGCTTTTGTCCGTCGAGGTTTTTTGTAATATTCATTTCATTTCTCCTTACAGTAAATAAATCCGTTTCGATTATAATTTATTGCAGTTTCTATTTCAAGCCTACGAAAGAAGCATTTTGTCGCTCGTTTCATCATGGCCGCTGGCCTCGGAGAATTTCGCGAGAAGTTCCGCAACCGTGAGCTTTTTTTTGGCCTCACCCGAAATATCCAGAACAATGCGCCCCTCGTCCATCATTACAAGACGGTTGCCGTATCTGATGGCGTCCTTCATATTGTGCGTGATCATCAAAGTCGTAAGCTTTTCTCTTGTAACTATCTCTTCCGAAAGAGCGAGCACCTTTGCGGCGGTCTTCGGATCAAGCGCGGCGGTATGCTCATCAAGGAGCAGGAATTTCGGCTTTTTAATGGTGGCCATTAGCAGAGTCAGCGCCTGTCTCTGTCCTCCGGAGAGTATTCCTACTTTTGTCGTCATACGATCTTCAAGGCCGAGGTCAAAGCTTTTGAGCAGCTCGTAATACTGAGTTCTCTCCGCTTCGCTGATACCCCAGGAAAGCCCTCTTCTCTGTCCGCGTCTTGCGGCAAGAGCCATATTTTCCTCTATCATCATTGACGGAGCCGTTCCCATCTGCGGGTCCTGGAATACTCTTCCGAGGAACGCGGCTCTTTTGTGTTCAGGCAGCGAAGTAATGTTCATTCCGTCAAGGATTATGCTTCCGCTGTCGATACGGAACGTTCCGGCAATAGCGTTAAGCATGGTGGATTTTCCGGCGCCGTTTCCGCCGATGACCGTTACGAAATCCTCGTCGTTGAGAGTGAGGCTCAGGTTGTCTAACGCTTTTTTCTCGTTGGCAGTGCCTACGTTAAAAGTCTTGTTAACATTGATCAGCTCAAGCATCTTTTGACGCCTCCTTTTTTCCGAGTCTCTTTCCGGCGATCTTGTTTTTCCAGAAAGGTATCGCAAGGAAGATCGCGACTATGACCGCCGTCAGCATCTTAAGGTCGTTCGTATTAAGGCCCATCATAAGCACAAGCTGCAGAACCACGTAGTAAATGACGGCGCCGATAACCACGGCAAGCAGCGTAAGCCAGAATTGCTTGAATATCTTGCCGAATATTACCTCTCCGATAATAACCGCGGCAAGGCCGATAACGATCGCTCCGCGTCCCATATTTACGTCGGCGGATCCCTGATACTGAGCGAGCAGAGCGCCGGAGACTGCAACGAGGCCGTTGCTGAGCATAAGACCGAGAATTTTATTGGAATTTGTATTGATTCCCTGCGCTCTTGCCATGTTGGAATTTGCTCCGGTGGCGCGGATCGAGCAGCCTTTTTCCGTTCCGAAGAACCAATACAAAACAGTGATCAGAACTATCGCGATGATGATCATCAGAAAAATGGGGTTTTTTAACGTAAATCCGCCGACGTGTCTTGATGAGACAAGCAGCGGGTATTTATCAACGCTGACCGGCTGGTTTGCCTTTGACTCCATTATTCTTAAGTTTATGGAGTAAAGGGAAAGCTGGGTCAGGATACCTGCAAGTATCGCAGGGATACCGCATTTTGTATGCAAAATACCGGTAACAAATCCGGCAATCATTCCTACCGCAAAGGCGATAAGCAAAGCAACCCACGGATTTAAGCCCGCCCTGATAAGCATGATGCAGGTCGCGCCTCCCGTGGCAAGCGAACCATCTACAGTCAGGTCTGCAATATCAAGCACCCTGAAAGTGATATAAACTCCGATCGCCATGATCCCCCAGATAAGGCCCTGAGATACGGCGCCCGGAAGTGCGTTTAACAATGAAGTCATATTTACCTCTTTTTCACACCTATTGCCTCACTGCTCCCCTCAAGGGAAGAAGTGAGGCAACGTTTATTTGTTTTTTAAATTTTGTTTCGTTCCCGAGTCGGGGATTTACTGGATCGTTTCAAATCCTTCTACGGGAGTGATGCCGAGAGTCTCGCAAATAGCTGCATTATAGAATTTTGTGAGGTTCGGCGCATATTCGATAGGCATGGTAGCTATATCGCTCTCACCAGTAAGGATCTTGGCTGCCATCTTTCCGGTAGCGACTCCAAGATCATAATAATCGATGGAGACGGTAGCAATTCCGCAGCCCTGGCAGATAGATACTTCTCCTGCGATGACAGGGGTCTTTGCAGGGATAACGACGTTTGAGATCGCCTCTGCGTTAGAAGCGGCGGTGTTATCTGTAGGGATATAGATAGCGTCGCTCGCGTCACAAGCGGCCTGTACTACCGAAGTAACGTCGTTCGTATCAGTGAAAGCAAATCTCTGAGTATTAAGGCCGAGCTTTGCAAGTTCCTTTTCAATCTCTTCGACCTGGAATACGCTGTTTGCCTCTGCAGAGCAGTAAACAAGACCTATGTTCTTGGCTTCAGGGAGCCACTGAGGGAAAAGAGCAGCCTGCTCGGCAAGGTCGGCTATATCAGAAGTACCCGAGATATTGCCTCCGACTGTTCCTGTCCAATCGCTTATCTCAAGCGCAACGGCATAAGAAGTAACGCTGGTTCCGAGGATCGGGATTGTATCGGTTCCGGCCGCAGCGGCAGTAAGGGCGGGCGTAGCATTCGCCATAATAAGATCAACGTCCTTTGCCACAAAGCCATTGATAATGGTAGTGCAGTTTACGGACTCGCCCGAAGCATTCTGCTCATCAAACTCAACTGCGTCTCCAAGCTCCTGTATAAGAGCGTCTTTGAAACCCTGAGTCGCCTTGTCGAGAGCTTCGTGCTGAACGAGCTGACAGATACCGACTACGTATTTTTCTTCGGCATCAGCCGCACTTGAACCTGAACCTGAATCAGAAGCGGACTCGGTTTCACCTCCGCAGGCAGCAAAAGCAAAAACAAAAATCGCCGCCATAAAAACAGCCAGAAATTTCTTCATTTTTATTATCTCCTTTTTTTATCAGAAAGATCCGCGGTAACCGAACCGTAAATCATCCTTAATTTTGATATGCGATACTTTACCACTTTAAAGCGACAAAGTCAACAATTATTTTTTCAATTTTTTTAACGGTCTTTTGACCCGCCCGAAGCTTTTTTATGTTTTATTTTCGGTTCTTTTTTTGTATAATCGGTTTCATGGTAGAATTCACTTCAGAAAATCTCAGTTTAAAGGAAATATCCGTTTCCGGCCAATGCTTCAGGATGAAAGAGCTTTTTACGGATGAGGATGGCTCTCATTTTGAAATAATCGCAGCGGACAAAAGGCTCCTGGCTGTCCAAAATAAAAACCGTCTTTATTTTGACTGCAGCCGCGGGGACTTTGACGGCTTTTGGTCTGATTATTTCGATCTTGGCGAGGATTACGGCAGGATCATTTCTTCCATCGACAAAAACGACGCTTATCTCACCGCCGCCGCAAAAAACTGCTCCGGTATAAGGATCCTTCGCCAGGATCTGTGGGAAATGATCATCACTTTTATTATCTCGCAGCAAAATAACATCCCGCGAATAAAAAAATGCGTCGAAAGACTGTGTGAAAGGTTCGGGCAGGAAAAAGACGGCTTTTTCGCATTCCCCAAAGCCTCCGCCATTGCCGCAACTGACGAAGACGCGCTGACGGCTCTTGGCATGGGTTACCGGGCGAAATATATACTGCAGGCCGCAAGGCAGGTCGTCTGCGGACAGCTCGATCTTGAAGAGCTGCGCGAGATGGATTATGAAACCGCAAAAAAAAGGCTTCTTAAAATGTACGGCGTCGGAATAAAAGTCGCGGAGTGCATCTGTCTTTTTGCGCTTCATCATATCGGCGCTTTTCCGATAGATACGCATATAAAACAGGTGCTTGGCGAACATTATCCGGACGGCTTTCCTCTTGAAAAATACAGCGGATATGCCGGGATACTGCAGCAGTATATGTTTTACTTTGAATTAAACGGTTAAAAAAAACGTTTTTTTACGAATGAATATTTGCTCTTGCCGATAGTTTGTTCATCAATTAAAATAAACAAAAAGCCGCTGTCGGCTGTACTAAAAAACGGAGGACAACATGAGTTACATCAACTATTCCTATGAAGATCTGAAAACATTTTGTATCGACGCCTTTATGAAATTCGGCTTTACCGAGGATGAAGCATTCAAGATCACCGACGTGCTGCTCCTGAGCGATCTTTACGGCATCGAATCTCACGGCATGCAGCGCCTTGTCCGTTATCATAAGGGCATTGAAAAAGGACTTATCAAGGTTGACGCCAAGCCGGAAGTAGTATTTGAAACTCCAGTTTCAGCCGTTATCGAAGGCCACGACGGCATGGGGCAGCTTATTTCCATCAAGGCTATGAATATGGCCATCGAAAAAGCCAAGAAAAGCGGAATGGCTATCGTTTCGGTCAGAAATTCCAATCACTTCGGAATCGCAGGATACTATGCAAAGATGGCCTGCGACGCAGGGCTTGTGGGCTTTGCCATGACAAACAGCGAAGCGATCATGGTTCCCACGTTCTCACGTCTGGCAATGCTCGGTTCAAACCCTATTGCCATCTCGATGCCCGCGGAGCCTTATCCTTTCTTCTTCGACTCTTCAACGACCGTAGTAACGAGAGGAAAACTCGAAATATACAACAAACTTTCAAAACCGCTTCCCGACGGCTGGGCGCTTGACGAAAACGGAAATGCCTGCACCGACGCGGAAAGAGTACTGAAAAACATCGTCGCAAAAGCCGGCGGCGGCATTATGCCTCTCGGCGGAAATACGGAAACGCTCGGCGGCCACAAGGGCTACGGCTACGGGATGCTTTGCGAGATCTTCTGCTCTATATTCTCGGGCGGTCTTACTTCAAACCACACCCATATAGGCAGCAAGGGCGGCACCTGCCATGGCTTTATGGCTATCAATCCCGACATCTTTGGCGACGCCGAAGGTATGAAGGAGCACTTCTCGACCTTCCTTCAGGAGCTGCGCGACGCGCCCAAGGCGGACGGCCAGCCCAGGATCTATACGCACGGTGAAAAAGAAATCCTTGCATATGCCGACAGAATGAAGAACGGCATCAACGTAAACATAAATACCGTTGCCGAAATGAAGAACCTCTGCGACTATCTCGGAATGGACAGCGTCAGGTATCTCGGCGACGTTGATTTTTCATCTGCAAAGCAGAGCTCTTATAAATAAATTTCAAAAGACAAAAAAGACCGGATCGATCCGGTCTTTTTTTTTGCTGTATTTCTTATTCGGATTTCTTTTCCGAAGCCTCTCCCACATCCAGGTGAACGTCAAGCTGGTTAAAAGGAATATTTATTCCGGCCGCGTCAAGCTCGTCCTTTATGATGCGAAGCGCTTTTCTCCTGGCGCCGTATCTGAGCAGCGGGTCCGTGCGGATGAAGAATCTGTGCATGATCGCGGACTCTCCGAATGAATCTATTCCGGCATAAGTACAGCCACGTATTTCGGGCACCTCTTCCGTTTTTTTCGCGGCTCCCTTAAATATCTCCTCAACGCGATCGACCGGGGTTTCATAAGGCACCGGAATATCCAAGAGATATGATTCGCCGGCAAGCTTTATTTCCTCGATCTTGCGGTTGCATACGGAAACCGTTCCTGGCGCGTCGATAGTCCTTATCTTTGTGGTTTTTAGGTTGAAATCTATAACCACGCCGAGCTCTCCGTTGTAGATGACAGAGTCGCCGACGGAAAAGAACTTGTCTGTGGCGATATGTATGCCCATGATGACGTCCTTTAAGATATCCTGAAGAGCGAGACCTATAACGGCACTGGCTATTCCCAGTCCCGCAACCGCCGAAGTGACGTTGATCCCGTAAACGCCGAGCAAAATGATGATCCCGACCGTGATTATGACAAAACGCATTATGCTCCATATCACGGGCGCGACCAGGCTGTTCGAACCTCTCGCCGCTTCTTTTTTTGTCCAGCTCTTACATATTTTTCTGAGTATTATCCATAATGCAGTCGCACCCGCAACGGTTATACAAGAGGCAATGATCCTGCCCCAGGTAAAAAAGCCGGAAACAATCAATTGTGAAAAATCCATAAGACACTCCAAAAAACTATTATTTATGCGATTTTGACTTGTATAGTATAACACAAATCTTCTTGCTTTTTCACCATGTTTATGATAGATTTGTCAAAGAAAAAAGCTTATTTCATTTTGCTTTTGCAAGACGCATTAAAATGGGTGAAAAACCCTGCGAGAAGGTCACCGTGGAGCCTTATGGCGCAGCCGGGAATGCAGAAAAAAGCTTTTCGTTTTCTGCCGAATCCGGAAAACGAACCTTGTTTTCAGGAGCCTTGGTCGGATTCGATTGGGCTTTTTTATTTTTACGGAGGTTTTTATGAAAAAGTTATTGTCTGTTTTTATTCCGGTCGTACTTATCCTGTTTGCCGCGGCTTGCGGAAAAGATCCCGCGCCTTCCATTTCCCCGTCGGACCTTGATCCTGCGAATCTCTCCTCCGCAGACGAATCGACTTCAGGCGAGGCCGAAAATACCGACGGTATCTTTGTCACGATAGCCGCAGAAGGAGAAATAGTTCTCGGTTATCAAAAGCTCACTCCCGTCGATCTGGATAGCGACGGCGACATAAGCGTAAAAGAGGCCCTTATCAGCGCTCACGAGCAGTTTTTCGGCGGCGGAGCCAAAGAAGGCTTTTCCACTGCCACAGGAGAGTGGGGAGAATATATTTCCAAGCTTTGGGGAATAGAAAACGGCGGCGCTTACGGCTATTATATCGACGACGCACCCGCAATGACTCTTGACGATTCTGTTCCCGTTGGTTCATATCTGTATGCCTGCGCTTACAAAGACGCCGCAAACTATTCTGACGTTTATACGTGCTTCCAGGAGCTTACACGTTCGGACGATTCCATTACGCTCATCGTTACCATGGGCGTCTTTGAAGAAGACGGTTCATTCGGTCTTTCTCACCTTTCCGGCGCAAAGATCAGTGTGGATGGCGAAGAAACAGATCTTGTAACTGATGAAGACGGCATTGTTACCGTAAATATCAATACCGGCGTGTCACATACGTTTACCGATTCTTCCGATACGCTGACGATAATGCCGAATATCTTTGTTTCATAAAAGGAAAATATGAAAAAAACTCTTGCTCTGTTTTTGTCGTTTTGCATAATTGCCGGAGGGTTTTGCCTTCCGGCATATGCTGACGGCGACGAAATAAAGGCGCGAACGGAAGCCATAATACAGACTCTTTATGAGGAAAACGGCTGTGAAAACGCAAGCGGCTACTTTGAACGGCTCGCGGCAAATGATGACGCGGGGTCCGCGGGATTGTGGTACGCTTTATCGATCTACCGTTATCTTGATGAGAAGCCGGATTGCACGGCTTTTATTTCATTTATCGAAACGCATTTTGATGAGTATTCGTCTTCCGCGGTGACAGGCGAGCTTGCGGCTCTTACTTTAAAGGCCTTTGGAAGTGACAGCAGCCTGATAGAGCGCGCGGCCGATGAATATCCCGAAAAGCTCGGCGTCATGAGCCTTATCTACGGGCTCCACCTTTTGACTGCCGGCGCAAAAAGCAGGAATTATACCGCCGAAATACTTATTGACAAGATACTTGCCTGTGAGCTGCCCGGCGGCGGATTTGCGGTTTTCGGCGACAGTCCCGACACCGACGTGACAGCCATGAGCCTGCAGGCGCTTGCGCCTTACCGCGGGATAAAAGGCGTAGACGACGCCATCACGCGCGGGCTTGATCTTCTTTGCCGTTCCCAGACCAAAAACGGCGGATATAAAGCCATGGGCCAGGAAAACGCTGAGAGCGCGGCGCAGGTACTGACGGCATTATGCGCCCTCGGTATCGACGCGCAAAGCGATGAAAGATTTATCAAAAACGGAAATACTGTTTTTGATTTTCTGGAGACATTTTATAAAGGCGGCAGGTATTCCCATACCGCAGACGGAAACGGTAATGATATCGCTACAAGGCAGGTCCTTATGGCTTACGTTTCCTACTGCCTGATGCAGCGCGGCGACGGCTCGTTTTTTGTTTTCTCTTCCGATAAAACAGCCGCAGGCGGTATATCTTTGAAAACTGCGCTGTATATCGTCACGGCCGCGCTTGCCGCAGCCGCTGCGCTGATATGTTTTTTACTGAAAAAGAGGTCTTTCAAAACCTATCTTCTGATCGTGATCGTTGCCGCAGCCGCAGCCGCAGCGATAACCTTTCTGAACTTTTCCTCAGCCGGCGACTACTATGGCAGCAAAAAGGAGCTCTCCGGCAGCGCCGTGAATACGACCGTTTCAATTTACTGCGATACGATAGCCGGAGAAAAGGATTTTATCCCTGAAGACGGTATAATACTTGAAAATGCGCCCGTTGTAATAAACGACGGCGACACTGCCTACGATCAGATCGTCGCGGCGGCGAAACAATACTCGCTTTCGCTCGAAACCAAGGGCGCTTCATCGGACGCTTACGTTTCGGGACTTGCCTTTATTTATGAATTTGATTTCGGCGAGTTGTCAGGCTGGATGTTCAAAATCAACGGAAAGTTTTCCGACGTAGGCTGCAGCAGCGTTGTTCTGTCCGAAGGCGACCTGGTGGAATGGGTCTATACGAGAAACCTCGGAAAAGATGTCGGAGATACTTACTCTCCCTCTTCGGAGCCTTAAAAGTTTGAAAAGATTTGAAGACTACAACCCTATAGCAGTTTTTGTTTTTTTTGCGGGAGCGATCCTCCCCGCAATGTTCTGCCTTGATATTATCCTGCTTTTGATATCTTTTGCGGGAGGGATGTCGCTGCTCTTTTCCCTGAAAGGGAAAGCCGCTGCTAAAAGCCTGTTTTTATACCTTATCGTCCCCATTGCAGGCTTTATCTTAAATCCGCTTTTTTATCACAACGGAAAAACGGTGCTGTTTTTGATCAATGATACGCCGATCACTTTTGAATCCGCTTTTTACGGAATGAGCGCCGGGCTTATGATAACCGCCGTCCTTGTCTGGTTCAGAGCCTTTTCGCTTATCATGACGAGCGACAGACTGCTTTATATCTTCGGAGCAGCCTCTCCGAAGCTTGCGCTGATCCTTTCAATGACGCTCAGATATATCCCGCTTTATACAAGACAGATAAAAAAAATACGCATGGCTTCAAAAGCAATGGGTCTGTATCGCGAGGATACGCTCATTGACAGACTGCGCGGATCGGTAAGAGTCTTTTCTGCGATGGTCACATGGGGGCTTGAAAACGGCGTGATCACGGCCGACAGCATGAGCGCGCGAGGCTATGGCATAGGCCGGCGCTCAAGATATGCTATTTTTGGCTGGCTTGCTTTCGACGGTCTGCTTATCGCGGCTTCCGCCATTCTTTGCGCAGGCGTTCTGGTCGGAGCCGGTTTTTATGCATTTGGTTTTGAATATTATCCGGAGATATCGGCTGTTCCGATATCGGCCGCAAGCTGTCTGTGTTACGCCGCTTACGGCATCCTGGTCTTTATACCTGTATTTATCAACATCAAGGAGGGACTGACTTGGAGATCGTTACAGTCAGAAACTTAAGCTTTACTTATCCTCTGCGCGGGGAAAAAGCTCTTACGGACATAAGCTTTTCTGTGGAAAGCGGTGATTATCTCGCTGTCTGCGGAGGCACCGGAAGCGGCAAATCCACGCTGCTTTATATGCTCAAAAAGGAATTGACCCCAAGAGGAGACCTCGCAGGAGAGATACTCTTTGAGGGAAAACGCCTTGCGGAGATTGGAGATAAGGACTCGGCCTGCAAGATAGGCTACGTTATGCAAAGGCCCGAGCAGCAGCTCGTGACCGACAAGGTCTGGCACGAGCTTTCTTTCGGTCTCGAAAACATAAACGTGCCCTCAAACGTGATCCACAGGAAAGTTGCCGAAATGGCGAGTTATTTCGGAATAGAGGGTTGGTTTGAAATGCCCGTAGACTCCCTGTCCGGCGGGCAAAAGCAGCTTCTCAATCTGGCCGCCGTTATGGTAATGAATCCAAAAGTGCTGATCCTTGATGAACCTACCGCGCAGCTCGATCCGGTTGCCGCTGTCGATTTTCTTGAAACAGTCGCCAGATTAAACCGCGATATGGGCATTACGGTCATTCTTGTCGAGCACAGACTCGAGCACGTCCTTCCTCAGTGCAACAAGCTTCTCGTCCTTGAAGACGGCAGAGCCGTTGCATTCGGAAAAACCCGGAGTGTTATATCCTCTCTTGAAAAAAACGAACAGGTTCTTGCGGGGATGCCGGCCGCGGTCAGACTTTACAATAGCTTTCACTTCACTGACGAGTGCCCGATCAGCACGGGAGAAGGCAGTCTTTGGATCA
The DNA here is from genome assembly GCA_002369255.1 of Lachnospiraceae bacterium UBA3774. Taxonomy (GTDB): domain Bacteria; phylum Bacillota; class Clostridia; order Lachnospirales; family Lachnospiraceae; genus UBA3774. The sequence continues at coordinate 16,236 of DFFO01000049.1, read as the reverse complement.
GAAAGCATTTTTCAAACCGTGATCCGAGGCCAAAAGAGAAGGTGAAAAGATCGTTTGCAGGTCCTGCGCTTGAGTTAAAGGATCTGTGGTTTAAATACGGACGAAAAGAACACGACGTGTTAAGGGGCACCGCCCTTACCGTCTATGAAGGTGAGATCTTCTGTATCCTCGGCGGCAACGGCAGCGGAAAATCCACTGCGCTCTCCTGCGCCGCAGGGCTATTAAAACCTTATCACGGCGAAGTACGGATCTTCGGCAAAAATATCTCCGAATATAAAAATATGCTTTGGGGGCGGGAGCTGTCGATGCTACCCCAGGATGTTCAGACAGTCTTTCTCAAAAACACCGTAAAAGAGGAGCTGGAAGATTCGGGAGCCTGTGAAAGTCTTTCCGTATATGACCTAAAGCCCCTGCTTGACAGTCATCCTTATGACCTTTCCGGCGGCCAGCAGCAGCTTCTTGCACTTACAAAGGCCATCGCTTCCCGTCCGCGCCTTTTGCTTTTGGATGAACCCACCAAGGGCGTCGATACGTATACAAAAGAACGGCTTATCGGGCTTTTAAAACAATACCGTGATGAGGGCATGACGCTTGTTATTGTTACTCATGACGCGGAATTTGCCGCACAGATAGCGGACAGGTGCGCTCTGTTTTTCAGAGGCGCCGTCACTTCCGTAGACGCGCCTGAGGCTTTCTTTTCCGAAAACAATTTTTATACCACGGCCGTCAACCGCATGACGCGGGATTATTTTGACGGCTGCGTAACGCTTGATGACGTGAAAGAAGTATGCGAAAAAAACCATGACTGACAAGGGATCGAAAAAAATACTTAAAATAATCATCCCTTACGTGCTGATCCCGGCGGTGATACTGGCGGGCGTATTCGTTTTCAGCGAAAAAGCCTATGCGTGGATCTCGCTTGCAGTCGCAATCCTTTCGGTCGGTCTTTTTTATACGACCTTTGAGAGGAAAAAAGAAAAGGCAAGAAAAATAGTCGTGATCGCGGTCATGACCACCCTTTCGGTAGTAGGCAGATTTGTTTTTGCCGCTATTCCCGGTTTCAAGCCGATAACCGCGATAGTAGTGATTACGGCGGTCTGGCTCGGAGGCGAGTCGGGGTTCCTTGTCGGTTCCCTTTCCGCGCTGATCTCGAATTTTTATTTCGGGCAGGGTCCCTGGACCCCGTTTCAAATGCTGGCATGGGGACTGATAGGTCTTTTTGCGGGATATCTCTCAGCACCTCTGAAAAAAAGCCGCCTGCTTCTGTCTCTTTACGGAATATTTGCAGGCGTGGCGTTTTCGCTTATAATGGACGTATGGACCGTGCTTTGGTATCAGGGCGGTTTTTCGATCAGGCTGTATGCCGCGGCCCTCTTAACCGCGCTGCCTTATACCGTTTCCTATGCCGTTTCAAACGTGATATTTCTGTTGCTTTTGGGTGAGCCCTTCGGCCGGAAGCTGGAGCGCGTAAAAATAAAATACGGAGTCTGAATATGGAATTTTTGTTATCCACCGTCGCAGATCTTGACTGCGTCGAAGATGGCGAAGACGTAATAATCACCGATCTTGACCGAACCGGGCCGGTCGCCGCAAAGTACGGCCTCGGAATCGAAATAGCGGATTTTTGCACCCCGGAAAACCTTGATAAAGATTTTTCAGAGGCAGATATAAGAGTCAAAAAAAAGCTCCTTGCTCTGCGGGCAGCAAACGTCCGTCAGGTAACCTTTCACAGCCCATACAATGAGCTTTATCCATGCGCTATAGACCCGATGATCAGAAAGGTAGCCTATCTGCGTTACGAGCAGGCGCTCTCTCTTGCCGCTTCCTACGGCGCAAAAAAGATCGTCATTCATGCAGGCTGGCTTGAAAACGTCTATTTCAAATCATTTTTCATCAAAGAATCAGTCGGATTCTGGATAGATTTTTTGGACCGTCATCCCGGCGATTATATCATCTGTCTTGAAAACGTCACCGAAACTGCTCCCGATTTCCTGACGGAGATCATAAGGCAGGTAAACGATGACAGACTTCGTATCTGTCTGGATATAGGACATGCGAATATCACGGGAACATCTCCCGAAGAATGGCTCGAAAAATGCGCGCCCTATATCTCACACCTTCACGTTCACAACAACAAAGGCGTGATAAATACCGAAAACAAGGCTTCAAATGACCTTCATCTGCCTCCCGGCGAGGGAGTTATGGACGTTGAGACGCTGCTTTTAAAGGCGAAAAAGCTTTGCGGGCAGGATCTTACCGCCGCCATAGAGGCCTGGAAAGTAGAGGAAGCCGCAATATGGCTTAAAGAACATGACTTTATCTGATTATATAAACAGTATATCTCCGCTTGACGCCTCCTCAATGGAGATGATGAAGCAGCGTCAGCAAAAGCTTGCCAAGCCTCCGGGAAGTCTCGGAAAGCTTGAAGATATTTCTATCAGAATGTCCGGAATCACGGGAAGTGTTCGAAACGAGATCAAAAAATGCCGTGTGATAGTCTGCTGCGCGGACAACGGAGTCACCGCGGAGGGGGTATCCTCCGCACCGGTTTCTGTGACCGCGGCGCAGGCAGTCAATATGACAAAACATCTTACCGGAATGTCTTCTATAGCAGCTTTTTTCGGAGACGAGATCGAAGTAGTCGACGTCGGGATAGCCACGCCTTATGACTGTGACAAGATCATTTGCCAAAAGGTAATGAACGGGACAGGCAACATCGCCGCAGAGCCTGCCATGACAAGGTCGCAGGCCATCCGGGCGATAATGACCGGAATAGACCGCGTAAAAGCCGCAGAAAAAGACGGCGTTGATATCATAGGCGCAGGCGAGATGGGAATAGGCAATACCACTACTTCTACGGCAGTGCTTTCCGCACTTACAAAGACCGATCCGGAAACGATCACCGGCAGAGGCGGAGGTCTTACCGACGAAGCTTTTTTCAAAAAAAAGGAAGTCATAAAAAGGGCTCTGAGGCTGCACGATCCGGATCCCTGCGATCCCGTTGACGTTATCTCAAAAGTCGGAGGGTTTGATATTGCCGCCATGTGCGGCATATTTCTCGGCGCGGCATATTACCGCATTCCGGCCGTGATAGACGGATTTATCTCCGCTGTTTCGGCGCTTTTAGCGGTGAGGATGGCGCCTTTATGCGCAGGATATCTCTTTCCTTCTCACGCCTCTGTTGAACCGGGATACGCGACAGCATTAAAAGAGCTCGGACTGTCGCCTTATCTGCAGCTCGATATGAGGCTCGGGGAAGGAAGCGGCGTACCGTTTGCCTTTAGGATAATACAGGGCGCATGCGCCGCGGCAGCGGACATGGCGCTGTTTGGAAGCGAATCGGCGATAGACGACGGATACCTTGATAAGATAAGGAAATCATTATGAAGATACTTTTTTCCGGCGGATGCAAAAACGGGAAATCGACCATTGCCGAAGACGTATCCGTAAGCTTATGCAAAAACGGCAGACTATATTATATCGCCACGATGATTCCTCATGATGAGGAAGACGAGCAGCGGATTATACGTCATCTTAAAAACCGCTGCGGAAAAGGATTTACGACGATAGAGGCGGGCGAGGGTCTCTCTCGCCTGTGCGAGGACGCAGACCCGGAAGGAACTTATCTTTTGGACAGCCTGACCGCTTTGCTTTCCAATGAAATGTTTCCGACAAAAGACGGAAAAAACTTCGGATTTGAAAAAGACGCTCCGGAAAAAGTCGCGGGTGAAGTGCTAAGGCTCTCAACCTGCGTAAAAAATCTTATCGTCGTAAGTGATTATATTTTTTCGGGGCAGTATGGGGAGGCTCTTACTGAAAGATACCGCGCAGGGCTTTCCCTGTGCCAAAGACTGCTTGCCGCCCGCTTTGACACGGTATGCGAGGTTTGTCTCGGACAGACCTTTAACTATAAAGGAGAATTGCCAAAATGACGCCGTTTTTCATGGCCTGGGGAATGTTTTTTGCCATTCCCTGCCCGGTAAAAAAATGGAATGCAAAATATTTTAAGGAAATGCTGCTTTGTATGCCTTTTATCGGCTTGCTTATCGGGCTGATAAATACAGGGGTCTTTTTCCTTTGCAGAACGCTTTTCGGAGACAACAGGCAAAGCGCGGTCACGGCGGCGCTTTTGTTTCTCGTCCCCTGGATCTTGTCAGGCTTTATACATCTTGACGGCTTTATGGACTGCGCCGACGCATTTTTGTCCAGAAGGGAGCTTGAAGAAAGAAGGCGTATATTAAAGGATTCGCACGTGGGCGCCTTTGCGGTGATCATGCTTACGGTATTGAGCATTCTTTCATTTGCCGTATGCCGCGAAGCGGATCTTGAAAACAGAGAGTGGCTTTTGCTCTTTATCCCCGCGGTTTCGCGCGCCCTTAGCGCTTTTTACGTGCTGATATTAAAAGCGCTCGAAAACAGTTCCTATGCCGGCATCCACAAAGAAAAAATCCATCCCGGGTACGTGACGGCCGCCGCAGCATGGTTTGTCTGCCTTACGGCGCTCGCTGCCGTTTTTTGCGGCGCCGGCTCGCTGATACTGATTATACAGGCTGCTGTCTATTCCGCGGTCATCTTCGTTCTCTACCGCAATCTCGGCGGAATAAGCGGCGATATATCGGGCAGCGCGCTTACTGTCTGCGAATTTGCGGCAATTGCCGCTTTGCTTTTTATTAAGTGATTCAAAAAGGAGATATCAAATGATTCTGATCATCGGCGGCGCTTATCAAGGAAAACTCGAATATGCAAAAAAAACTTACGGTATAGCCGAAAGCGATGTATCAAACGCATACGTCAATGGCCGCGCCGACTTTTCAAAACGCTGTATATATCATTTTGAAAAATATCTTGAGGCTCTTTTTAAAGACGATCCGGGTTCCTTTTATGAAAAGGCCGGCGCCGCAGCATTCAGAGACGACGCCGTAATAATCGCGGACGATATCTTTTGCGGCCTTGTTCCCATGGACAAAAACGACCGCGCCTTCCGCGAGCACTGCGGGAGGGCGCTCACTGCGCTTGCAGGCAGGTGCGATAGCGTTGTAAGGGTTTTTTGCGGACTTGCAAAGAGGCTCAAATGATGAAACAGCTCGTTCTTTTAAGACACGGCCAAACAGAAGCCAACAAGCGATGGCTTTACTGCGGCAGTTCCGATATACCGCTGAATTCCGAAGGCGAAGAAGAGCTAAAAAACCTGCGTGAGCAAGGATCGTATCCCGATATTTCCGGTTTTAAGCTATATACGAGCGGACTTATCCGCACTGAAATGACCTTGAAGCTTCTCTTCGGAACCGAAGAGGGCTCTCCTGATCACGAAATTTTACCCGATTTTTGCGAGATCGATTTCGGTGAGTTTGAAATGAAATCATATTATGAGCTAAAAGACCGGGAGAGCTACAAAAAATGGATAGAGTCCTCCTCTGACAAAACAGCCCCCGGCGGAGAACCGGAGACTGTTTTTAAAAAACGTGTTTTAAACGGTCTGCAATATTTGCTAACCAAGGATGAAAATGCTCTTGTCATAGCCCACGGCGGCCCTATCAGCGCAGTAATGGAATATCTTTTTCCTGATGAGAATAAGACCCGATACGACTGGCAGCCCGGCGGGGGGCATGGCTATCTGATATTCTTTGACGGTGGAAAACCCGTTTCCTACAAGGCGGTTCCCTAAAAAATTTTTATCTTAACTCAATAGAGCGTTCATACGCCCTTAAGACGGCTTTTATCACGTCGCTTCTAAAGGCCCCTTCTTCGAGCGCCGAAACGCCCGCTATCGTGGTTCCTCCGGGGCTGCATACCGCGTCTTTAAGCTGCGCCGGATGCTTTCCGGTTTCGAGGAGCAGCTTTGCCGCGCCCAGCAGCGTCTGCGCCGCAAGCACTGTCGCCTCTTCTCTCTTGAGACCGCATCTTACTCCTCCGTCCGCGAGAGCTTCTATAAACAAAAACGCGAAGGCGGGACCGCTTCCCGACAGGGCGCAGCCGGCGTCGATCATTGACTCTTCAACAGGCATAAGCCTTCCGGCATATTTCATAAGCTCCAGAAAATCTTCCACTTCCGTTTCAGTAACGTCTTTGTGCGTATAAAGGATCATTCCCTCTCCCACCGCGGCGGCAAGATTGGGCATTATCCTGATGACCGGATAATTTCCGGAAAAGCTTCTGATCTTGTTTATCGTCATTCCGGCAGCCATGGAAACCAGCACAAAGCCGTCGTTTCTTTCGGCCAGTACGTCGCTTATCGAGTCAAGCATTTTTTCCATGACCTGAGGCTTTACTCCGAGGAATATATAGTCGCAGCTTTGCGCAAGATCCACTATGTCGGTAGCTATCGCTCCGGTTTCCTCGGCAAGCGCTCCGGCCTTATCCATATCCATATCGTTTATCCAGACCTGATTTGCGTTTACCGCTTTTACTGCTGCCCTTATGAGCGCTCCGCCCATATTTCCGCAGCCGATAAATCCGTACGTCATCTTTTTTCCTCCCGGTTTCACTGTCGGCTTTTATCTTACCTGGCCGTTTCCTATAACAACGTATTTGTAACTGTTGAGTTCTTCAAGACCCATAGGGCCTCTGGCATGAAGCTTCTGAGTGGATATTCCCATCTCGCAGCCAAGCCCGAACATCCCTCCGTCGGTAAATCTGGTGGACGCGTTTACGTAGACCGCCGCGCTGTCAACATGCCCTGTAAAATAATCCGCGGCCTCTTTATCTTCGGTCACAATAGCTTCACTGTGGTGCGTCGAATGCTTTCCGATGTGCTCCGCCGCCTCTTTTACGTCGTTTACGACCTTTATGGCAAGTATATAATCCAAAAACTCGGTATCAAAATCCTGCTCTGTCGCGGGCGTCCCGTCGATAATACGTCCGGCCGCTTCATCCACGCGTAATTCTACAGGAACCTTGCCTGCGGCCGCCCTGTCATCGCACAGCCTTTTTTTCAGCGCGGGCAAAAACTCATCTGCGATATCTTTATGAACGAGCAGCGTTTCCTGCGCATTGCATACCGACGGACGCTGCGTTTTTGCATTTTCGACTATATTAAGAGCTTTTTGAATATCTGCGCTTTTATCCACATATACAGAGCAGATACCCGTGCCGGTTTCTATGCATGGAACCAGCGCGTTTTCAACGCAGGCTCTTATCAGACCGGCTCCGCCTCTGGGGATCAGCAGATCCACCTGACCGCGCGCCGCCATAAGCTCTGAAGCGCTCTGCCTTGTAATATCGTCGATAATATTTACGAAATCCTGCGGGAAGCCGCCTTTTAAAAGTCCCTCTCTCATCGCGTTTACAATGGCTTTTGATGAGTTATATGCCTCTTTTCCGCCTCTGAGAATGCAAACGTTTCCGCTTTTTAAGCAAAGGGCGGCCGCGTCTGAGGTTACGTTTGGACGGCTTTCGTAGATAATGGCGACAACCCCGAGCGGCACCGAAACCTTGTAAAGCAGCAGTCCGTCCGCGGTAGTCTTTTTAGACAGCGTCCTTCCTACCGGATCGGGAAGCGCGATCACGTTTCTTACTCCGGCCGCCATATCGGCTATCCGGCTCTCGCTAAGAGCCAGCCTGTCTATCATTACGTCGCTGATATTTCCTCGCGCCGCTTCAACGTCTTTAAGGTTTGCGGCCAGGATCGCGCCGGAGCTTTTTTCTATTTCATCGGCCATCAGACCGAGCGCTCTGTTTTTTTCTTCCGAAGAAAGACTTGCCAGCGCATATTTTGTATTTACCGCTTTTGAAAGAATCTCCTTGGTAGTCATGATCAGTCCTTTTTTGCAAAAAATCTTGTTCCGACCTGTTCTCCCCCGACTATCCTGTAGAGAATATCAGGAGAAGATCCGTTTGCTATTACCATATCACAGCCTGCCCGTCCGCAAATCTGTGCGGCATGAAGCTTTGTCTTCATACCTCCCGTTCCAAAATGTGACGCGCTGCCGCCGCCAAGCGCAAGTATGTTCTCATCTATGCCTTTTACCGACTCGATAAGCCGCGCCGTGGGATCAACGTTCGGATCTGCGGTATAAAGTCCGTCTATATCGGAGAGCAGTATCAGAAGATCGGCATGCGCTCCGGTCGCTACTACTGCGGCGAGCGTATCATTATCTCCTATTACTATTTCTTCCGTGGCGATGGTATCATTTTCGTTTATTATAGGGATCACTCCGAGCTCAAGCAGTCTTTCCATGGTGGTGGAAAAATTGCTTTTCCTTTCCTCGTCCCTGATATCGGCAGCCGTAATAAGCAGCTGCGCCACGGTATGATTGTATTCCGAAAACAGCTTGTCATAGGTATACATCAACTCGCACTGACCCACAGCCGCCGCGGCCTGTTTTGTAGCCATATCCGACGGTCTTTCATTTAGCGAAAGCTTTCCGGTTCCCATGGCGATAGCTCCTGAGGAAACCAGTATCATCTCATGTCCGGAGTTTTTCAGATCGCTGACGACCTTGCAAAGCTCCTCCGTTCTTTTGATATTCAGATTGCCGCTATTATGAGTAAGCGTCGTCGTGCCGATCTTTATAACTATCTTCATTGCCTGCTTCCCTTCCTGCAAACTTCCATTTGATTTTAAGTGGTTATTTTACCACTATACGCTCTTTTTTACAATTATATACCGCAAACAAAAACTTTCGGAAGCGTTTTGTTTACAAAGTGAGCGTAAGGTTGTTAAGACCGAGCGAATTTACGTACTTCGCGTCGCGCACAACGGCAAAAACCATTCTGATCCCGATATGAGACGTGGGATCTTCCTCGGTCTGATGAAGCTCCATATAATGGACCGGATCAAAGCTTTCGCAGTTGTCGCGAAGACGCACTATCCAGCGTGGGCCCTTGTGGACCAGACGAACGTCTATTGAATTGTCTTTTCCGTTTTCAAAGCCGTACTGCACGGTGTTGTTTGCCATTTCCTCAATGCACAGCGCGATAAAATAACTCATGCGGGAGCTCTGTCCGTTTTTCTTGCAGAACTCGCCTGCTTTTTCGGATACCGCTATCACGTCGTCCGCATTGTTTATAACCATTTCCAGACTGTTTTCGGGTTCGGTTCCGAAATCATCCGGAAGAAAAGCATATGTTTCCGGCGAAAACGAAATGCCGTGACTTTTTTTCCAAAGCACTGCGGAAAAGATCACAAGCGCCAAAAACTCTCCTGCGGCAAAGGACAGCCATATGCCGTCGGTTTTGAAAAGGCCGGAGAGCAGCAGCGCGCAAAGCGCGGGCATAAGGAAATTCTGTAAAAAGCTTATGCTGTTTGCAAAAGCGATACGTTTGATCCCGGTATAATAGTTTTTGAACGTGGTATTAAGGCAGCTCGGAAGGATGCTGATAAGAAACAGCCTAAAGCCGTGGGCCGTAAGCGAAAGCACCGCGGGGTCGTCCGCGATAAAGAGCGAGGCAACGGGCTTTGCGATCAACATAAATACAGCAATTACCGCCGCGTCAAGTACCAGCGCGTAGATAACGGCCGTCTTTACTACCGTATAAATGGAATTGCGGTCTTCCTCCCCGTAAAAAATACCTCCAAGCATCAAAGCTATGCTTCCTACTCCGCTTCCGAACGCATAGCAGACGTTGGCCATGGTACTGATTACCGAATATGCGGCTACCGCAGAGCTGCCGCCGTGCTCACGCAGCAGATTGTTTATCAGAAGAATAAGAAAGGTAAAGCTGAGCTGATTGACCGCAGCAGAGCCGCCGCCGACTCCGATACCTTTCATCTGTTTGATATCAAACAGTTTGAAATCAAATTTGTAAATACATTTTTTGCCGAGGAAATAGATCAGTCCTATGATGAATGCAAAAATATAGCTGAGCGATGAAGCAAGCCCCATTCCGAACATGCCCATGTCAAGAGCCCTGACCGCAAGGAAATCAAACAGTATATCGGCTCCTGTCATTGCTCCCACAGCTATGATAAGCATTTTCTGTTCGCCGGCCATCTGCAGGTAAGGAATCATGATCTGAGCGCCTATTACTGCCGGTGCACCGATCAAAAATCCGATGAGATAACGCTGAGTCATAAGATGAATATCAGTGCCGGGCGTCGCTCCAAGGACTGTTGCAAGCGGACTTCTGAAAACAAATACAAGTATCATTCCGATGACGGCGATACCTATGCCGACGGTCAAAACGGTGGTATAGCATTTGTTTATTGACTCCGTATCGCCCTTTCCCATATAGGAAGAGCAAACGTATTGAATGCCGTTTGAAAGCATGCAGCCGAGCGCCGTAAATGCAAGCAGCACGGGATTTGCAAAGCCGTAGGCCGCCATTGCGTCAACTCCGAGAAACCGGCCTATCATAATGCTGTCGATCAGCATGCAAAGCGTTACGGCAAGCGTAGAAAGAATCTGCGAAAAAAGCATCTGACGAAATACTCTTTTGATCATATTTTCTCCGAAAAACGTTTTTTATTTGTTTTTATAGCTCTTTTTTTGTAAACATAAACGGAAGAACTTCCGACAGCCTGTATTCACGGTAATTATCCGGGCTGCCGAGTATTACTATAAAGTCCTCGTCGCAAAATTCGGCCATCACCTGACGGCAGACTCCGCAAGGCGCGCAGAAAGGCGAGAGCTCTCCTTCTCTGCCTCCCGCTATGGCGATCTTTGCAAAGCTCTTTTTGCCTTCGCTGATCGCTTTGAAGAAAGCAGTTCGCTCTGCGCAGACAGTAGGCGTAAGCGTGGCGTTTTCGATATTGCAGCCGATGAATACTTCTCCGTCGGAAGAAAGAAGCGCCGCACCCACTTTGTAGTGCGAGTATGGCGTATAGGATCTCTCACGCGCCTTTACTGCCATTTCCATCAGTTCACGATCCGAAGGAGAGTCTCCCGGAAGGAAAAATGCGGCTGACATTGTATCGGAAAGAAAACTTTCCCCGTCGGTGTTTTCCTGCGGCACACCGAAATACTCAAGTATCGTGGCGGATATATCCGCATAGCTGCTTCTGGTTCCCAGATTGACTCCTTGCTTTACGTGCTTTCCGCACATCACCATGGGAATATATTCTCTGGAATGATCCGTGGAAGGAGTGGAAGGATCGCAGCCGTGATCGGCCGTGATGATCAGGATATCATCGTCGCGCATTTTTTCAAGGAAAACGCCCAGCTGGCGGTCAAATGCCGTCATTGCCGCGGCATATCCCGCAACGTCGTTTCTGTGACCGTATTTCATATCAAAATCAACAAGATTTACAAAGCACAGGCCGTTAAAATCGCGGTCCTGCATTTTTAAAGTAATCTCCATGCCTTCATCATTGCAGGAGGTGCGGTTAAGCTCGGAAACACTCTTTCCCGCAAAAATATCATAGATCTTGCCTACCGAAAGCGTGTCATATCCGGCTTTTTTCAGCAGATCAAGCATGGTATCGCGGGGCGGCACCAGTGAAAAATCATGGCGGTTTGAGGTCCGTGTAAACGGATGTTCCCCGGTAAAGGGTCTGGCGATAACGCGCCCTACGGCATGCTCTCCCTGCAGGATCTCTCTTGCAATGGTGCAGTATTCATATAGTTTTTCCACGGGTACTATATCCTCGTGCGCCGCAATCTGGAAAACGGAATCCGCCGACGTATATACTATCAGCGCACCCGTCTGCACGTGTTCCTGTCCGTAGTCGCGGATAACGTCGGTTCCGGAATAAGGCTTGTTGCAAAGAACCTTTCTGCCGGTACGGCGTTCAAACTCCGAAATGACCTCTTTTGGAAAACCGTCAGGGTACGTAGGCATGGCTTTCGGACTGACCAGTCCCGCGATTTCCCAGTGCCCGGTGGTTGTGTCCTTTCCCATGCTCCGCTCGGCCATCCTCGCTACCGACCCTTGCGGATCGCTGACGCCGCCTCCGACTCCTTCGATATTAAACAGACCGAGTTTTTTCAGATTCGGACAATAAAAATATTCATGATCTCTTATCGCTCCGAGAGTGTTGCTCCCCTCATCGTGCCACAGATGCGCGTCCGGAAGCTCCCCGACGCCCATGCTGTCCAAAACGATAATAAATGCTCTTTTATTCATAAAATCCTTTCTTTAAGCGATTTCAAGCGCTATTTCCATCATTGCCGTAAAGGAGCTTTGACGTTCCTTGGCAGTCGTGTTTTCTTCCGGGTAAACGAACGAATCGCTTACGGTACAAATGCACAGAGCTTTTTTGCCCGCTCTTGCGGCATTGCAGTAAAGCGCCGCGGATTCCATTTCAACTCCCAGAACTCCCATTTTTGTCCAAAGAGGGCAAACGTTTTGCTCATCATAGAAAATATCCGATGAATAAATATTTCCCACCTTATAGCGAAGTCCTTTTTTCTCGCATTCGTCTGCGGCCTTGCGAAGCAGGTCAAAATCAGCGATAGGCGCATAGGTCCCGGGAAGGCCGTACTGACTTGCATAATTCCCGTTTGTACAGGCGCCCATTGCCAGGACTATATCCCTTGCGTGAAGCTCCGGGCTGTATGCGCCGCACGAACCCACGCGGATAATGGTTTTTACGTCATAAAAATTAAAAAGCTCGTATGAATAAATACCTATCGCGGGCTGTCCCATGCCCGAAGCCATGACTGACACTCTTTTGCCCTTATAATATCCGGTATATCCCTGTACGCCGCGGACATTGTTTACAAGGACCGCATCTTCAAGAAAATGCTCCGCGATAAATTTTGAACGAAGCGGATCTCCCGGCATAAGAACCGTATCCGCAAAATCTCCAGGCTTTGCTTCTATGTGTGGAGTAGGTATGTTGCTCATTTTTGCCTCCTTATCTGTCTTTCGCCTGCTTGGCTATTTTTACTATCCGGCTGGTTCCCAGGCGAGACGCGCCCAGCCCGATAAACTTTTCAGCGTCCTCAATGCTTCCGATACCTCCGGACGCCTTTATCTTTACTTCGCTGCCTACGTTTGCGGCAAAAAGCTCAATATCCTCAAAAGTGGCTCCGCCGGTCGAAAAACCGGTCGAGGTCTTGATATAATCGGCTTTTGCCTCGGTAACGAGCCTGCACATCGTAATTTTTTCTTCCTCCGTCAAAAGGCAGGTTTCGACGATCACTTTAAGGATCTTATCTCCGCAGGCTTTTTTCAATTCACGGATCTCATTTAATACATAATCGGTGTTTCCGGCGCGAAGCTCTCCGATATTTATGACCATATCTATCTCGTCAGCACCGTCACGGAGCGCTTCTCTCGTTTCAAAAAGCTTTGTCTGCGTGGTATTGTATCCGTTCGGGAAACCGATGACCGTACAGATCGCCAGCTTCTCTCCAACGTACTGCTTTGCGCGTTTTACGTATGCGGGAGGTATGCAGACCGACGCCGTGCGGTATTTTATTCCGTCGTCGCAGACAGCTTTGATTTCTTCCCACGTGGCTGTCTGAGAAAGAAGCGTATGATCGCATTTTTCAAGAATTTTTTCTATATCCATTTTTATTCTCCTTTATCCGTTTTCATATCGGTAATATGCGCCAAAAACTCGTTTATCATACCGAGGGCGATCACGTTTTTCCCGCCTTCGGGGACTATGACGTCGGCGATCTTTTTGCCGGGCTCGACAAATTGCTCATGCATGGGCTTTACGGTTTCGAGATATTGCTGAGTAACCGAATCAAGCGAGCGGCCGCGTTTTTTTACGTCTCTGATTATGCGCCTTATGATGCGCTCGTCCGCGTCCGTGTCCACAAAAATCTTGATATCCATCAGATCCGTCAGTCTTTTGTCCGTAAAAAGAAGCACGCCTTCAAGAATGATGATCCGCTTGCTTTTTACGGTGACGGTCTCGTTGCTTCTGAGATACGTGGTAAAATCGTACTGCGGGATAACCACCGTCTCTCCGCGTTTTAGCGCGGCGGCATGCTTAGCAAACATGTCTGTATCAAAGGCATCAGGGTGGTCGTAATTTACCGCCACGCGCTGCTCGTACGTCAGTTCCGGACAATGCTTATAGTACGAATCCATCCCGATAAGAACGGCGTCGTCGCCGAAGGTGTTTTTAATATTCTGCGCGAGAGTGGTCTTCCCGCTTCCGGAGCCTCCCGATATCCCGACAATAATATGTTCCATCAGATTATTCCCCGCTCCTGCTGCTGTTTCTTTCTTTTTTCCCAGCAGCTCCTGCACATCGCTTCATAACGGTTGTTTCCGCCTATGCAGATCTGATCGCCTTTGTAGACTACGTTTCCCTCGTCATCAAAACGCGCGTTGACAGTGGCTTTTGCGCCGCATCTGCAAATCGACTTTATCTCCGTAATAGATTCCGCAAGTTCAAACAGTCTGCGGCTGCCCGGGAAAAGGTGCGTGGCAAAGTCGGTGCGAAGCCCGAAGCAAAGCACCGGTATATCGCGGTCAAGAACGATCTTTCCGAGCTGATCGACCTGATCGGGAGTCAAAAACTGGCACTCGTCGACTATTACCACGTCACAATCGGAATACTTGTTATAATAAAGATCATAAATATTCTCGTCGGCGGAGACCATCAGACACGGGGATTCAAGACCTATTCTCGATCTGACTATGCTTCCTCCTTCCCGATCGTCGATATCAGGCTTCATAAGGAGCACCTTCATTCCGCGTTCTTCATAATTGAATTTTGTTATAAGAGCCTGGGCGGTTTTTGAACAGCCCATTGCTCCGAATTTAAAATAAAGCTTTGCCATATCTCTCCTATTCCACCATATCAAGGATCAGAGGCTTTTTCTTTGGAGCTTCGCTTGAAAAACAAGTCGAAGAAAGAAGTTTTTTCTCTGAATCCGCAAATTTTTCTTTGTCTTCGCTGTACAAAACGGCGATCTCTTCGCCCTCTTTTACAAAATCGCCGGTATTCTTTTTGAGGATGATTCCGGCGCATGGATCTATGCTTTCTTCCATGGTATTTCTTCCGGCGCCGAGAATAAGGCTCGCTTCGCCGTAGCCTTCCGCATTTACGGATGAAATATAAGCGCTCTTCGGAGCAAGAACTGCATGCGAATATTTTGCTTTTCCAAAGCGGTCATAGTCATCGATCACCAAAGGATCGCCGCCCTGAGCGATGATCATCTCACGGAATTTTTCAAGGGCGCTGCCGTCAGACAGCGAAGCCTTTGCCATGTCGTCACAGTCCTGTCTGCTGCCCTTTCCGGCAAGATAGAGAGTATTTGAAATAAGAACCTCGCAAAGTCTCGTAAAGTCCTCCGGGCCTCTTCCTTTCATCGTCTCGATCGCCTCTATGACTTCAAGAGCGTTTCCGATAGCGCAGCCCAGCGGCCTGTCCATATCGGTAATGAGCGCGAGCATCTTCTTTCCGGCTTTTTTCCCGATATCCACCATGCACTGTGCAAGCTCGCGGCTTATCTGCGGAGTCTTATTAAACGAGCCGCTGCCGCATTTTACGTCGAGGATAATGATATCGTCGTCCGCGGCAAGCTTTTTGCCCATGATACTTGAAACGATAAGGGGCAGCGTATCTACCGTAGCGGTCACGTCGCGAAGCGCGTAGAGTTTTTTGTCGGCGGGGGCAACGTCTCTCGTCTGTCCGATAATGGCGGCTCCGACGTTATTTACGCAGTCAATGAATTCACTGTCGGAAAGATTTGTACGAAAACCGGGTATGGATTCGAGTTTGTCAACGGTACCGCCCGTATGCGCCAGGCCTCTGCCGCTTACCTTTGCGACCTTAATTCCAAACGAGGCTACGGCGGGCGCGACTACGAGACTTGTCTTGTCACCTACGCCTCCGGTGGAATGCTTGTCGGCTCTTATCCCGCTGATCGCGGACAGATCAAGCCTTTCTCCGGAATCTCTGATAGCAAACGTAAGCTGTGCGATCTCCTCCCGGTTCATTCCGTTAAGATAGATCGCCATACACAGCGCCGCCGCCTGGTAATCCGGTATACTTCCGTCAACTATGCCTTCTGTAAAAAAGCGTATTTCTTCTGCGCTAAGCGCGTCGCCGTCACGCTTTTTACGGATGATATCATACATACGCATGTGTCTTTCTCCTTAATTAAGAGCTGCGCGCCAATCTTGCGCGCAGCTGCTTTAAAACGTGCTCTTATCTCATTCCTTTGTCGTAAGGAATACCTTCTGCTTTAGGGCATCCGGATTTCTTGGCGGTAAGAGCAAGTACCAGCAAGACAACCACATAAGGAATAATGTTGTAAAAATACATCGGCATTCCGAGGTTTCTCAGAAAGTCCACGGAATTGTAGATCGGGCCGATACATTTCAGGAAACCGAAAAGCAGCGCTCCGAAAAAGATGCCGACCGGCTTCCAGTTACCGAAGATCATAA